>CAKUKJ010000103.1 GCA_934662525.1 uncultured Coriobacteriales bacterium
GTCTGGAACCAACGCGGGGTCTCGGGCGCGACGAGGTCGGCCACGCCGGCCATCCAGCCGTTGGCCTCATCCTCGTCGGACGCGGGCAGGCGGTCGGACAGCGTGTCGATGCCGTTGGTCTTGATGAGCGCGGGGGCGCTGTCGGCAGAGGCGCCCGAGCCGCCTTCGATGGCGATGTTGCCCGTGACGGCCTCGATGAGGTCGATGCAGGCCTGGGCCCAGTGGCCGTCGTTCTGCTGGTCGCCGATGCCGTTGCCGCAGAAGATGGCCATGGGCTTGACGGTGCCCATCATCTCGGAGATCTGCTCGATCTGAGAGGCGGCCACGCCGGTGATCTCTTCGGCC
The DNA here is from genome assembly GCA_934662525.1 of uncultured Coriobacteriales bacterium. Lineage (GTDB taxonomy): Bacteria > Actinomycetota > Coriobacteriia > Coriobacteriales > UMGS124 > UMGS124. The sequence continues at coordinate 346 of CAKUKJ010000103.1, forward strand.
CACTCGGGCGTGCAGTCGACAAGCGAGGCGGCCAGCTCATCGAAGCCGTCGCACCAGTTGTCCACGAAGTCGTGGTCGTACAGGTCGTTCGTGATGATGTAGTTGAGCACCGCCATGGCAAGGGCGCAGTCGGTGCCGGGGCGCACAGGCACCCAGATGTCGGCGTGGGTGGCCATGGCGTCGCGCATCGGGCGGATGTCGATGGTCTGCGCGCCGTTCTCGATGGCGTTGAGGCGGCCGTTGGGGTTGCCCTGGTTGATGCCGGAGTTCTCGGAGTTGTAGCCCCAGTTGACGATGAGCTTCGTCTTGCCGAGCTGGCCGGGCATCGTCTTGTTGCACTTGCCGTGCACGGGGCCGCCCAGCGTGACAAGGTTGGAGAACATGCGCTGGGAGTTGCAGATGGCCGAGTGCAGGTAGTTGGGCGAGCCGTGCACGTTCAGGAAGCGGCGGCCCAGCGTGCCCAGGACGGCATAGTACTGGGGCGAAAGCACCGCGTAGGACTTCGCTCCGTACTGCTCCTTCTGCTCAAGCAGCTTGGCCGAGATTTCCTCGAAGGCCTGGTCCCACGTGATGCGCTCGAACTTGCCCTCGCCCTTCTCCCCCGTGCGCTTCATCGGGTACTCGAGGCGCGTGGGCGAGTACATGACCGCCATGGGCGTGTTGCCCTTGGCGCACAGGGTACGGCTGCCGCGGCCCCAGTTGTTGCCGGCGGCGGGGTTGCCCTCGACGTTGGTCCACTTGCCATCCTTGATGTAGCACAGCGTGGAGCAGTGCGTGCGGGCCGGGCCGCACATCTGGCAGAACGCATGCTTGACTTCCATGCCCTCGTACTCGGACTGGATGCCCTCGCCGTCCGTCTCGTCGGCCTGAGAGAGCGCCGGGGCTCCCAGGCCCGCGCTCGCCGCCGTCAGCGCGCCCAAAGCCGCGCCTGCGGCCAAGAAGCTGCGCCTCGAAATGTTGGGGGTGCGTTCCATACGTTTCCTCCTTCTCCCCTGGAACCTTTCGTGCGAATTGCCTGTGCGCGGCAGACATGACGCCGACCGCGACTGTTTCCACGATAAGCCCTTATGCGGGCAAAGGCACATCGAATGATTTGAAAGCTGGGGTCGAATATTGTTTATGATATGGCATTTACCAGGCATTATATTTACCTTTTACTTGATATAGGCATGTTGGGAGGCTTGGGGTAAAAGGCGGGCGGCACCATCCCGGCCGCCAAGTGCTACGCGGGAGGCGCACGGCGCCCCGGTGGCGCAGATGCCGAAAAGGAGGATAATGGCCCCAGTCAACGAGGGGGAACGGGAGAGATGGCAGCAACAGACAACGAGGAATCGCTCGCGGGGTCGCTCGCCGCGACGACGGCGGGGCTGGGATGCGTCCTGGCGTGGACGTACGTCGTCTTCTTCAGCAGGCTCGTGCACTATTCCACACGCAACGACATAGAGCACCTCAACAGCACCTATGCGTTCGCGTGCTGCGGCATCGTGGCGACGCTCTTTGTCTGCGCCGCCGCTGTGGGGCGCTGCTCCCGACGCATGCCGCGCCCCGCGGACCCCAACCGATGCCGGGCACGCTGGGTCTTGCGGCTGCCGCCTTTGGCCGCCGCCGTGCTGTGCGTCGCAACCGTCGTGCTCGCGCTCGTCGAGCAGCGCATGTTCACGCAGCCATGGTGCTCCATCACCTCGACGCTGTCGGGCTGTGCGGTTGCCGTCATGCTGCTCGCCTGGGCATGGGGGCTTCTGTGCTTCCGCAAGGCGTCCCTTGCGGTAGGGTGCCTCACCGCCTCGTTCGTGCTGGGAGCCGCAATCTTCGTCGCCGTGCTCTACCTGCCCGGCACGGCGGGCATCGCCGTGTGCGCCATGTTGCCCCCTTTGAGCGCGTCGCTCTTTCGCGTGGCCTGCAGGAAGCCCGAGCACGACGAGTGTCCCCTGAGCCAGCCGGGCAATGCCCCCTTGATGACCCATTGCTCCGAGCCCGAGGGCGTCTCGTGGGGTGCGCTTGCCCGGACGTTCGTCTCCATCGGCATCCTTGGCCTGGTGGAGAGCTTCATGCGGGCGCTTTTCCTCAACGTGGACCCCGGATCGAGCTCGGTGGCCTACCGGTGGCTCTTCCTGCTGGCGACGCTGCTGTCGGCCGGCGCGCTCGCATTTGCTGCAGGCAGGCGCGCAAAATCGGCCGCCGTGCGCCTCACCTGCCGCGTGAGCATGTGTGCGCTGGTGTTCCTCACGCTGCTCACGCCCATCGTCAACGAGCTCGGGCTGGCCGCAGACCTCACGACGCTCGTGTGCTACTGCATGTTCAGCCTGCTCGTATGGCTCTACCTCACGCTCACCGCGCGCGCCTACCCCATCTCGGTCATCGAGCTGTTCGGCCTGGGGCTGGGGGCGTCGTACCTGGGGTGCCTCGCTGGCACGTTCTTCGGCGGGGTGCTCGTGTCGTTTTGGGCGCCGAGCTACCGCATGCTCAGCCTCATCGCCCTCGTGTGCGCGGCGGCCATCCTTGCGGCGCTGCTCTTCATCGCCGACGAGCAGGTCTTTGCCCGCCTCGTCGACGCCGACGAGGACCGCCCCCAGGCACCCCGCCGCTTTATGCTGCGCATCCGGCAGATTGCGCAGGAGTACGGCCTCACACCCAAGGAGACCGAGGTGTTCACGCTTGCAGCAAAGGGACGCACCACCCAGCGCATCCGCGAGGAACTGGGCCTTTCCACCGGCACCGTCAACACCCACCTCGCACATATATATAAGAAACTCGACGTGCACGACCGCCAACAAATGCTCGACCTGGTGGAGGGGAAAGAGGAGTAGGAAAAACAGGGGCAAGCCGACGCCTTCCAAAGGGAGATAACTTCCGCATTTTCGGGGTTCTCCAGCCGCGCTTGCCTCGAGTTGGCGGCAGATAAGAGCCAACAATACTCGGTTACCTATTTCACCAATCCATCTAGCAGGCATTTTCTTGCATTAGTAGTTCTCCAAAATTCAAGCGGCCGTCAAGGAACCACCTGTGGCAACGCCGTCCCTTGCCAAGCTGCTGGAGAACCCCACTTTTGCGGAAGCAACTCAGCGAAAACCCGCGTTGCTCCAAGGTACCCTTTCTTCTGGCAAAACCCTTGTCACCTCTTTTGCGTGACGCACCCGACTAAGACAAAGAAGCTGCGTTTGAGGCGACACGAGGCCGACGTATATGCGCTATGGTCTGCTTCAGCGAGCGAGGCGCTGGGCCCGCTCGGGTAGAGGCATACTTCCAAGGAGGGCCATCGTGCACACCAACCATCAGACACCCGCCGACTTCACGGCACTCGACCGCCGCGCGTTCGTCGCTGGGGCGGCCGCCGTCGCAGCCGGAGCCGCAGCACTTGCCAACACCGCCCATGCCAATGAGGCAGAGACGGAGCCCGCCTCGGACGACCGCCACGGCACCTCGGCCCACACCGCCCAGACGACCGCCGACGAGACCGTCGAGTGCGACGTCGTGATTGCAGGCGCAGGCATCGCCGGCCTCATGGCGGCCGACCACCTTGCCGAGCAGGGCTTCAAGGTCTGTTTGCTTGAGAAGGGCGTCAGCGCCGTCGTATCCGACTGGGCGCAATGCGGCGGCCCCAACGCCTGCGAGACGAAGCTGCAGGAGCAGGAGGGCGAGTGGGTCTCCCTCGACGAAATGTTCAAGTACATGTACGGCTTCTCCAACGGCGCCGTCAACGCAAAGCTCCTCAAAAACGTCTTGGCGAGCACCGGCCCGGCCATCGACCGCATGATGGACCTGGGCATCGCCATGAGCCTGTGGGGCGACCCCTACGGCGTGGGCTTCCGCGGGCGCCACTACATCGACGCCGACCCGGCAGGCCGCACCGACCCCATCATCGCCGATATCGAATCCAACGGCGGCACGGTGACGTTTGAGGCCGACGTGTATGCGGTGCTTATGGAAGACGGCAAGGCGGCGGGCGTGCAGGCGCAGGTAGACGGCAAGGTCGTGGACTACCGCGCCAAGGCGACCGTCATCGCCACGGGCGGCTTCCTCGGAAACACCCAGATGCAGCAGGAGCACTTCAACACGCCCATCTTCCCGCTAGGCAACACCGTGTCGGACGGCACGGGCATCCAGATGGTGCTCGACGCCGGCGGCGTGCTCGACCGCCCCTTTGCCGTGCTTGGCAACGAATGCGGCGCGGTGTCGCCCGCCACTGAGGGCTGGCCCTTCACGCCCGAGTGGAAGAACGTCAACGAGCACTACGGCTATTGGTTGTTCGGCGGCCTGTACGTGGACGGCACGGGAAGCCGCTTCGTGAACGAGGGCGACGTGGCGGCCCTGCCGCTGGCCAAGGGCGGCGAGGCCCTTGCACGCGCCGGCCACGCATGGGTCATCATGGACGCGGACTACTACAACGCCTGTCAGAACGAGGGAATCTACGCCTACCTGGGAGAGCCCGCCGAGTGGACTGCGGGCGAGGAGGCCGGCTACTACAATCCCAGCGCGGAGAACGCCGAGGAGCACCTGCAGCAGGCCATCGACGAGGGGTGGGGCATCAAGACCGACACCGTCGAGGAGATTGCCGACAAGTTCGGGCTGACCAACCTCGCCGCCACGGTCGAAAGCTACAACGCCATGTGCGAGGCAGGACAAGACATCGAGTTCTACAAACCGGCATGCTTCATGAAGCCCGTCGCCACCGCTCCGTTCTACGCCTTTGAGTACGTGCCGAGCGCCTGGGGCACGAACGGCGGCGTGAAGGTGGACAGCGGCCTGCACGCCCTGGACACCGAGAACAATGCCATTCCCGGCCTGTACGTGGCCGGCGTGGACGCCGGCTCCATGTACACGGTGCCCTACTACACCAACCCCGGCTCCTCGGTGGGCAACGCCATGGGCTCGGGTTGGTTCGTCGCCGACCAGATCGCCGCAGACCTCGCGTAGGACAGGCAGACAGGCGCGATGCGGCGCCCGTAGCCCGATTGCACATGCACCGCTCGCGGCAGGCCGCCCACCGCTGGGCGGCCTGTTTGTTATTCCCGCCCCTCGACCAGGTCGATCAGCTCCTGCTTGGAATGAACGTCGAGCTTGGCGTAGATGCGCCTCACATATGTGGAGACTGTATTCTTGGACAGCAGCAGGGCCTCGCGTATGTATACCTGCGAACGGCCGCGCGCCAAGTACTCGCACACCTCAGCCTCGCGCGCCGACAGCTGGTACCGCGCGGAGAGACGGGCAACGCCCCGGGAGACAGGGTCAGGGACGCCGTCGGCATCAACGCCCCAAACCTTGTCGCCCAAGAACCCAGAGGTCCCTTCCATGCCGGCGACGGCCTCGGAGGGCGTCGAACCGGCGGCACGGCCGACGCAGTCGCGCTGCGCCGTATATGAGCGTTGTGGGACAAGCGCCATGGCGAAGGCATACGCGCACACAACCATCAGCCCGAACAAAGCCGGGTCGGACTCGACTGCCCCCATCTGGGCGCACCAGCCGCTCATCAGCTGACCGACGAACACCCCCAGATAGCTTGCCGCCGACCCCAGCGCCAACCAGAACGCGCTGCGCTCGGGTCCGTTCTGGGCGATGCGGATAAAGTAAAGGAGGAGCACCGTCTCGCAGCACGAGTTGAGCGCGACGTTGAGCGCGCCAGCCCAAAACCGCGACGCCGGGGAATCGAGCGCAAACAGCACCATAGACAAGGCGAGCACCGGCAACATCGTAGAAGAAAGGGCCTGGAAATCGACGCGCACCGCAAAACGGGTGATAAGCAGGGCGAAAACGATAGACAGCAGATAACCGATGGCACCCGACGCGTCCACTCCGACGATAAACAGCCCGTCGCCCGGCTGCGCCACGCCTGACGTCATCGGGGCGACATTCATGACCGCCCAGGCCACGACGCCGAAGGCGAGCATACGTACGATGGCAGAAACCCCTTCCGCGAGGGCGGCACCACCGCCCTCATCCGACCCGGCGCAGGCCTGTCCTTCGGCCCACGCGCGAGCCCTCGCAAGCGTCAACGCGCACCCCATGATGAGCAGCAACGCCACAACGAGTGCAGGGAGCTGCGGTAGCGGCGGCACGACAACGGCACACAGAGCGCTCGCCGCAAACGACACGGGCACGACCATCTCCAGCCTCGCCATGTCCAGACGCATGAGGGCCAGGCTCCATAACAGGCTGAAAAGGGCGCTCGCCGCACCCGTGCACACACCGCTCACGATGGAAAGCCCCCAGGAAAACGCAGGCTGCCCAACATGCTGGCACGCCACCGAGAGAGTCGTGCCCACCGCCGCCAAAACCGGCGCAGCGATGAACATCGCCCGGCTATCCGCAAGCTCGCGCCTCAGCCCAACCACGGCAAGGACGAGAAGCAAAGCCGGCACGACGGCCGCCGACACCAGCCACGACAGGTCGAACTCGCCGCCGCTCACCGCCTGGGTGGCAAGAGAGTCCGTGCTCCACGACACATAGCCCCAGGCGTAGAGAAGGCCGTAGCCGAAAAAGCAAGCCGGAACATCCCGCCATGGGGCGGATGGCGAGACCTCAGATGACAGCCCCATGGCACCTCGCAGCATCGGGAGCGGATATCGGAGGGGATTGTACCACCGCCCCGCAAACACAGGCAGCAAACGTCGGCAACGGGGCTAACGACTGCCCGCCCGGCCCAGAATGACGAATTTCACCCGTCCCTTTCCGTCCAGACCGACAGACTCCCGACGTGACCCCCAAGGATATCCGCAACCATGAGCGTCAGGCGCCTCGCCAGCAGGATGGTGGTGCAGAAAAAGCGACTCGTTCGAACCTGCTTGCCATGCGGCAGGCCTCAAACCCTGGCCCCTTCGTGCCGCGATGCGCAAGGCCCCATTCAGCCGATATGCCCGTCTCAGCGATGTCGCGCGCCTCCTGCACGCCCACCGGCGGACGGACTAGCCCCCTACAGCACCACCGTGGGCACAACTACCATGATGATCATGTAACGCAGGAGAAAACCTTCCACGAGCATCGGCAGCATAGTGGGGTTCCGCAGGGGAAACGC
>CAKUKJ010000104.1 GCA_934662525.1 uncultured Coriobacteriales bacterium
CCGGGCGGCCGAGTCCCGCCGGGTCCTCGGCGCGGTCGAGGCCGCCGTCCCGTCCGACCTCGACGTCCACGTCGTCCTTGCCGGGGAAGCTGGGCCCATCGGAAAACTCGACGGTCGCGATGTTGGTGAAACCGCCGGCAAGGATGTCGGCCTCGCACACGGTGTGGCGGGCGGTGGTCGTCACGGTCGCGCCGGGTTCGACGCTCTCAAACACACTCTGGCCTGTGATCTCCACGCCTTCTTGCTCGACGACGGTCATGGTCTTGGGGGCGTCGTAGATGTTGGTGGCGGTGATGGTGAATTCCACGACGTCGCCCAGCTTGTACGTGGCGCCCTCGTGCGTCTTCACAATGACCTTGCCGGGATCGACCGGGTCCTCGCCTTCACCCGTGCCGTCGGTCACCGTGAGCGTGCCGGGAACCAGGGTGACGAGGTAGTTGTCGGGCAGGGTGTTCCCGTTGAACTCATAGGAGGCCACGGTGCTTGCAGAGGAGCCCACCAACGTCTGGCTGCCCTCGACGGTGACGCTCGAGAAGCCCTCGGGAGCGTTCGCGGTGGGGTCCTCGTCCGTCTCGCCTGCAGCCCCGGTCGTACTCAGGTCAACGAAGCTACCAGCGGTGATGCTCCACTCGTCGGTCGTAAGCGGCGTCGCGTCGTACGTCTTGGACGCACTGCCGGCCGTGACCTCGAGCGCCCTGGGCGTCACAACGACGTCCTCGGTGCCGGCAAGGTTGTCGGAGAAGTTGCCGCTCGCGGCGACCACGCGCACCTGCACGGGATTACCGAGCGTCGCGCTCATCGTGTCGGCCACGTTGGTAGCGGTAATGCCTGCGAAGTCAGACGTCCAAGTGGTGCCATCAGCACTGTACTCGATAACGAACTGGCTGAGGAAGCCCTCGGGCAGCGGGACGTACTCGCCACCGTCGTCGCCATCGCCACCGTCAATAGCGGGGTCGTTGTCAGTCACATACGGTACGGCAGGCTCAAGCTCGCCCGCGTACTTCGCGGTGATGTGCGCCTCGGCGGCAGCCAGCGGCGTGCCGTCGTAGACTTTCTCGACATCGTCCGTTGTAAGCTCAATGAAATCGCCCATGCTGGCAGGAGTCACTTCGAGCGTGCCGGAACTGGTCTCGATGGAATAGTTGTTCTCGTCGGTATCCTGATTAAGCATGTAGGTAAACTCGTTGTCAGAGCTGCCGACCTCAGTCTGCGAGCCGCTGACCTCGTAGCTTGCGCCCTCGCCCTCGGCCCAGCCGTCACCAGTCACGGCGATGTCGCCGTTCGTGAGCGGGATTCCGTCATAGACCTTCCCATCGCTGGCCGAAGTCAGGCTGACGCTGCGCGGGATAATGGTCAGAAGCCCTTCGTCGTACACATAGCCCTCGTAGACGCCCGGTACACTCGCGCGAATCTTCACAACCGTGGAGTCGGCCACGTCGGTTGCGGTAATTTCGGAGGGATTGTCAGTCCAACTGCCGTCCGCCTTCTGGTATTCGACCACGACAGGATTGCCGTTCACGTCCTGCGCAGTGGCAATGCCGGCAGAATGGATAGTACCGTCGTACTTCTCGACAACATCGGCAGGCGTGATAGCCACGTTGGCAGCAATCGCGGAGGTGGTGATGAACAGCTTACCAGGCTGGTACTCGATGGCGTAGTTAGCCGTCACATCGGCATCTCCAGCCCAGATGGTGGCCGCGCCGTCAAAAGCACCTGCGTAGCCCTCGGCGGTGTTGGGCAGCGTACCCTTGGCGGAGTAGGCAAGCTGGTACGTCTGCCCGTCAGCAATACCGGTGCCAGCAACCTCGATGCCCGTGATCTCCTGCTCGGTGCCCGTGTACTCAACCGTCTTGGTCTCGCCGACGAACACGACGCTGCGCGGCGTGACAGTCAGCGTGCCAGGATGCGCGGCGGTCACGACATAGCGCTCGCTGCCGTCCACAGTGCCCACGGGGTCCTCGGCGAACGCGACGGGATACGAGCCGACCTCAGTCGCGCTGGCCTGGGCGACGATGCCGCTGACGTCAAACCTGGCGCCGTCATCCTCCCAGGTAAAGCCATACACACTTTGCTCAGTGCCGTCGTAGGCGAAACTGTCGGAGTTGGCGGTGAGCTCGACGTTCTTGTAGTAGGGAATGTCAACAACCACACCATCGTCCATAACGAAGAACACGCCGGGCTCGGGGTCAACCGGGGTGTAACCCTCAACCTCAATCGGGCCCTCGACCGGGGTCGCACCGTACGTAACGCCCGTGACGGTCTTCGACGCAGCAATCTTGTCGGTCGAACCGACCCAAACGTAGTTCACCGTGTACGAAAGGTCGCTGCGCGGGGCCCACTGCGCGGTAAGGACGTTCTCGGCACCCTCGTTGAGATTGTCGACGACTACCTGCTGGCCTGCGGCAAAGTCGCGACCGTCGGCAGCCTTCCAACCGGCGAAGATATGGCCCTCGGGGGCGGTGAAGCCCAGGTCCTCGGCGCTCGGCAAGGTGACGCCCTCGTTGTTGACGAGCTGGTTCGTCTTATCAGCGCCCGTGCCGGCACCGGCCTGGTAGGTGATGGTGGTAGCAGCCTCGGAGGGGCCGAACACTGCATGGAGCTCCACAACCAGCTGGTCGCTGGACTTGTCGGCCATCTCGCGCGTAATCTCAAACGACGAGCCGGGCCTTACAAGCGTTCCCGTCTTCTCGATGACCCAACCGAGGAAGTATGGGTTGTTGGAATCGGGAGCAACACCGGTATAGGGCTCGACTTGAACGCGCGAACCGTCGGCATAGTTTTCCTGCGCCTGCCAGCTTGTTGCATCATCGACGATGTATTCGACCTTGAGAACGCCGTTGTACAGCCACTTGCCTGTAACGGTGGTGTCGTGCGTGATGACGGTGTTGACGTCGAAGAGCTTGCCGTCGGGCGTGTACCAGCCGTCAAACGTGTAGTCGGTGCCCCACACCGCGCCTGCGGGAAGGATGTCGGACGCAACCGTGGTGCCGGCCTCGACCGTAGCCGATCCCTTGTCCTGGGGCTGAGGGTCTTCGGGAGCGTTGAGGTCGTAGGTCAGCGTAACCTGTGCGGGCACCCACTTGGCGTACACCTTGACGTTGGCATGCGGCATAGTGGAGCTTGCGAAGTCGAACGGCTTTGTGCACGCCTCATCGGCGTACCAGCCGTCAAACGTGCGCTCGATGCCGTCGGAGTAGGGATTGCTCGGCACGTAGCTGCCATACTTGGCAAGCGACGCGGTGTACTTGACGCTCTCGGTCTTGGCTTCAGCATTCACGTTGTGGTAGACGAGGTTGTAGGACTGAAGCTTGTTGGCGATGTAGACGTTCTTGGCGTAGCTCGTGTCCCCGTCGGCAACATCCGTCTGCCTGGCCCAGAAAGCCGCCGTAGTCGGGTCGCCGCCGCGCGTGGACTCGGCAATCTTATAGAGGTCGTAGCCCTCATACTTCTCGTGCACGGTGAGCTTGCCACCCGTGGTGGATACCTCGTTCGCCAGCACAAACGTGCCGTCGACCTGTTCGTTGTAGTAGGAGACCGTGCCGCCAGATTTCTTGCTGTTGCCGTAGAAATTGCATGTCGTAACGACACCGTTGGTAGTTATATTGCCTCTGTTGCTGGCATACCCGGCCGTCTCGAAGTCATAGCTGGTCAGTAGGATACATCCCGAACCAGACAGACCCGAATCATTGTAAGACGAGTACCAAAAGAACGTATTCTCCCAGTCGCCATCCTTGAGCGGGGCGCCATATAGACCTTTGTGAATGTTGAGAAGCTCCACCTCGGTACCGCGCCAAGTTGTCTCAACCTTGTAGAAGTTGATCTGGCACACCACACGGTCGTAGTACACGTTCACGATAGTGGAGCCATCACCGGCGACTGCGACATCTGCCTGCGAATTCGCATCGTTGTACGTGAAGCCCGGGTAGTTCTTGGTCTTGTCCACAGAAACCGTCGAGCCGCTCAAGGCCGTCTGCTGGACGGATTCCACGAAGTCGTATGTCTTGTCGGCGTCTGCGGCGTTCATGTCGTCGGTCACGCGCTGCTGCCAATAGTTCACCGTATAGGTGGCATCGGCGGGCGTCCAATGGGCGACGAGTGTGGTGCTCTCCGTGAACTTGTCGCCTTCGTGAACCTGCGTCTCGCCATTGAACCAACCGTCAAACGTATAGCCCGCGCGTTTCGTCGTCGGCAGCTGGATACCCGGGCTGTCCTCGCCCGCCATGACAAAGACGTGGTCGCATGTCGTGCCGCCTACGGCGTCGAACGCGATCCATGCGCCCGACACAACGATGGCGAACACGTCCACGTGGTCGGCACCCTCGGGCACGGCCACGGAAGTCACCGTCGCGCCCTGGGCGTTCATCCAGCCCACGACGCGGTGCGTACCGTCCACATCGTACCTCACGCCCGAGATGTCGTGCGCCTCGTGGTCGGAGACTTCCATAACGCGCATGATCTGCAAACCATCCGGCGTGTAGAAGTTGATGTGGAGCACGTCGGAATATCGGGCATACACGTCGTATGTAGCCGTCTCGGTCACGCTGACGGGCGCGCCGAAACCGACGGAGACGTCGTCAAGGAACCAGCCGAGAAGAGACTTGCCGGCGGTCTGAGACGCCTGAGGCTCCACGAGCGCCTCGCCGTCCTTGACGATCTGCGTGCTTACGACGGTGTCCCCGTCGTGGAACACGAACGTTGCCAGGTTGGCCACGGCCTCGTCCGTGATCACGTAGATTGAGAAGTGCTCCACCACCACGCTTTGCACGTTGGCGCTGGCCTGCGTGGCGGGAATCTCCTCAACTGCGGAGGCGTCGTCGGCCACGCGGTAGACGCCCACCTGCTCGCCGGCGTCCATGCCGGCGTTGAAGAAGCTCACGTGCACGGCATCGTTGGGCTGGATGACGTTGCCCTGCGCGTCGAGCAGCGTGACGTCGACGGCCACGGCGTCCTCTACCGTGCGGCCCTGGCCCTCAACGACCTGCGCCACGGCGTCGACGACATCTTGCCGATACACGGGCACGGCCTGCACCACAGTGCCCTCGGGCAGCACGCCCTCGTCGGCACTCACTTTGACGGTGATGCCGCCGGCCTGGGCATACCCGACAAACGCGGGGTATGCGGGCTGGTCGGCGTCCGCCTGCACGCCCTCGGAATCTGCCTCGGTTGCGGGCTGATTGGAGGGGCTGGCGGCGTCCTGTCCGGAAGGCTGCTGGCCGCCGTTGGCAACGGCACCGGATTCGCCGGCCGGCTGGCTGGCAGGCTGGTCGCCAACGGAACCGGGCTCGACCGCAGGGTCGGCGGGTTGCGCGGGCTCGTCGGCGGTGCCGCCCTGGTCGTTCTGGCCGGCTTGATCGGGCTGTGCGCCCTCGCTGCCCTGCGCGGGCTGCCCGGGCTGGTCGGCAGGCTGAGATTGCTCGGGCTGGCCGGCAGGTTCGCTCTGCTCCGTCGCTGCGGGGTCGGTGCCTTCATTCTCAACAGCGCCGATCGCCTGTGAGGGTTCGGCCTCGCCTGCGGGCTGCTCGGGCTGGCCGGCCGCACCCTCGGGCTGCCCTTCGGCCACAGCCGCAGGCCCGCCGGCGGGCTCCTCAGCCACGGGCGCAGCGTCATCATAGGTCGCAACAGCTTCGGCAGGCGCAACGTCTGCACCCCCGCCCGCACCCGAATCATCAAGCACGCCCTCGGCGCTTTCGGCGGCAACAACCACCCCCTCGTCGGCCTGAACTGCTGCGATAGGCACCACGGACACCTGCGTCCAGGCCACGACGATTGCCATAACCACGGCAAGCGCCCGGCTTGGCTTGGAGGCGGGATCCATCAGTCTTCGCATCGCTTTCATGCTCACACGCTCCTCCCCAGCATCGAAACCCCGGCGCTCGACAACAGAGCCAGCCAGTGGGCGAGCGGCGCACCCTCGCGGCCCCGGCCATGCCATCACGTTGTCTTGCACCCTTGTTTGCTGAGAATCTAACGCATGAGTATGCATAAAATAAACCCATGGAGAAAAGATGACGCACTTAGGTGAGAAAATGACTTATGGGCGTCTCATGAGTCTCCACTCACGGATGTCGCCTTACAAATGTGACACATCCTGAAATGAATACCATATCTACCAGCATGTTTACTTTATGCACACAGCAAATCATAGTCTATAGCTCAAGTCAACACTTATATCAGACAGCATGCAAACCTGTTATTCAACACCCTATAAGCGTCTGTCTTTTATCCCTTAAATGGATAAGAATAGCTACTTTTTGCATATTCAACGTAAACAGCCGCAATTTCGTCCAACCCAGGAGTGAAACTCGCCCAAACGCAAAAAAGCTTTCTGGACACGCTGAAAACACGGCTCTGGCCCAGCCGCCATACGCCTTACTTCAGCATGTACTGCGCAAGCTCCGAGCGGCTCGTGATGCCGAGCTTGGCATACACGCTCGACAGGCGGTTCTTCACCGTGCCCTTCGACACGCCCATGTGCGCGGCGATTTGGTCGTTGCTCCAGTCTCGGCAGGCCAACATCGCAATGGCAAACTCCGTCGTCGTGAGGTCGTCGGCCACGTCGTCGCCCGTCTCGGGGTTGTGCAGCCGGCGCCACCCGTAGCTGAACGCGTAGGTCACCTTGAGGATGCGCGCCAAATCGGCCGGGTAATCCTCGCGCAGGCATTTCTCCAGCACGCCCTGGAGCAGGCCGTGATGCTCTCCGATTCCCTCGATGAGATCGTCGGGGCGCGCCAGATCCCAACCATGCATGAACCACTTCTCCGCGCGGTCGGCGTCTTTGAGGTTGATCCACCCCATCGTCGCCACCATGGACAGGTACAGCTCCGAAATCGGATGGCGCTCCTGCCTCATCGCCAGCGCGTTCTCGGCACAGCCCACGCACCTGCCGTACTCGCCGCCCAGATACGCCTTGTGGGCCGCCACGTAGCTGGCGAACATCCGTAGGCCCTCGGGCAGCAGATGCATGGACCGATAGAGCCTCACTTCCTCAAAAGGCGCAGGCAAATGCAACAAGACGCATCCCGCCATGGAGATCAGCATATACGAGGCGGCCGCCTGCGGGCACGACTGCAGCAAGGGGTCGCCCCGCATGGCGTTGACGGCTTCCATGCACTTCTTGGCCGCCACGCTGCGGTTGAGCGTGAGGCTGGCATAGCCGTAGATAAGCAGGGCCGACAGCCGCAGCCCGAAGTCGCGGCACTCAAGGTATGGCTCGGCCGCCTTGCACGCCTCCTCGGGGCGTGCCCTGAAGTAGTGCGTCTCCGCGCGCGCAACAGCCTGGCGGTCGGGGTCGCCGATGGACTCCACGGCCTCCTCAACATGCCCGGGTCCAAACGGGGTGCACATGAG
>CAKUKJ010000105.1 GCA_934662525.1 uncultured Coriobacteriales bacterium
GACGCAGCGTGCCCGGCCCCATCCGTCTCGATCGTGCTGACAAATTCGGTAAGTTCTTGGTCGGCATAGATGCCATACAGCGCGCCCTCAAGCGTGTAGCAGGGGTTTGTGTCAGTCGCCTCTGGGGCTGCGGAGACCTTGAAGAGCTCGATGGCGCCTGTCGAGGGCGGGTTCCACGAGCTGACGACGAGGTACTGCATCCACATATCGAAATACCCGTCTCCAGTTGTGGGAACGTATACCTGGCAGGAGCCGGCATAGCTGCTCTCTCCGGACTGGGCATAGGCGTTCGCGCCGTCCACAAGGGCGCAGATCTGGTCTCCATACTGGCCGTAAGACCCATAGGGGACCCGGTCGGGGTTCGTAAACGTCCATATCGCATACTGAGCGATGTAGATGCCCTCGTCGGTCGTGCTGTCGCCATGCGCCATGATGTATTCGAGCTGAGGCAGCACATCGCCCAGGTTCACGCCGGATATGGTCGTCGCGTCCTGGGCGCGGACTTGGGAGAACGTCGCCTCGGGCCAGTCGCCTGTGTCGGTGCTCGTTCCCGGCGCCGCTCTTCGCGAGTCTGCGCACCAGGCAATTTGGCCGGTTTGGGCATTTCTGATCGTGGGGCAGTTCCCGTCGACTATATGCTCGTTGTAGGCGGTGAACACCTCGCCCGACTGCGGGATGGGGTTGGCGGCGTAGGGCGCGGATCCTTCGGAGAGGGCAATCGCCTGCCCGCCGCCGTCGATGAGCTCGACGCTTGTCACGAGGCCTGCCATGACGCCAGGGAGGTCCCACTCTGCGGCCTCGCCCACGCCCAACCTGATCTCGACCTGGTCGTTGCCCAAATCCTCAATGTTCGCCTCGGGGAAGGCGTTGAGAAGCAAGGTCGTCCAAATCGCATCGACGCGCCCCGTGACGCTTATCTTGAGCGTGTCTTCGGGCTGTGCGCCCTCGGCCGCGATGCGGGCCCATCCCTGGTCTGTCTCGTGTATGGCGAGGCTTGCCGTGTGCGGCGCATCGCTCCCGGTTGGTTCCCCGCCTTGCCCGTTATCGGGCGATGGGGCGGGGGAGCCGGCGGTCTCTTGGGTGCCTGCCGGCGTCGCATCGCCGGATGCTTGCCCACCGTCGTTGCCCTGCGTCGCGGTTCCGTCTGCCGCCGCGGGGTTTGGGGGCGGGTCGAGGGAGCCCGTCTCATCGGCTTGTGGGTCGCTTGCGTGCCCATCTTGGTTGCGAGCCGTCTCAACAGTCGAGCGGCCTGCCTGGTCTGCCCATGCGAGTTGGGCGCTGCCCACCATGCCTATGGGGCCCGAGAGGGCAAAGATGAGCGAAAAAACAATTGTCCATATGCCCTGAGCCAAGCGCCTCCTCGTCTGCTTTTTCGGCATGGTCGCTTGTGCGGGGCCGCAAGTGACCTGCCATGGTTTTCCAAACATGGCACACGTCCTTTCCCCCGGGCGCGCATGGCCCCGGGACAACCGATGTATTTTGTTGTTTGGGTCGCTTGACGTGAGGAGCGGGCCGCTTCGCCTACTCCCAGTGCCCCTCTTCGTCGTGGTGCACGGTGGTGTACTGCGCCTCGTGATGGACGGTCTGGTAGTACCCCTTGTCCTGGTAAGAGCCTCGGTCTTCCCAGTGCCCCACCTCGTCGTGATGAACCCAGCTGTATTCGGGCTCATGCCACACTCGCTCGTACTCCCACTCAACGCAGTAGTTCGTCGGCAGATCCTGCGCCAAAAGTTCCTTCAGGTGGGCCAGCATGTCGTCATCGTCGTAGGTGACATATCCGTCGGCAAAAAACCTATAATGCGTGGTGCTGGGAACGCTTTCGTAATAGCCTTCCTGGACAACGACCTGCTCGTCCCAGGCCGCCTGATCGACGACCCACACGTTGTCGGGCACCCATTCGAGCTTTTCGACCCACACCTGCTCGTCCCAGGCCGGCGTCGTTAAGACGTACTCGTCCCAGGCGGCCTTGTCCACCACCCAGACCCGTTCCTGGGGCTTGTCGGGGCCTGACGGTGTGCCGCCCGTATCTCCATCGGTGCGCGACCCTCCATTTGAGGGCTGCTCGACCACCTCGATGCTTCCCGGGGAGGAGGGGTTCGGCGACGACGGGCCGGCGTTCTTCTGGATGGTCGAAGTGGAATCGCCGGTCGTATCATCCGGGGACGCGAATTCGTCTGCGGGTGAGGCATCCCTCTGCGTCGCGGCGCGCAAATGCTCCTCTATCGAGCTTATGAGCTGTCCTTCGTCCGAGATCTTTTCGAGATTGAAGTCCCCGGCCCCCATCATGACCCAATGGAGGCACCCACTGTTGTCTCCTTGCCGCAACGGGATGCTCCGGTATTCGATGCAGTCAAGCTTTTGAACGGCATCCTGGCCCAGCAGCTCCTCCAGTGCGGCTGTGTCCTGCTGGTCGGCGTGCTCGTCGCTGCTGGGCTCAGCCAATTCGTGTCCTGCCAGATACCAGGCGAGCGCGCAAAGCCGCACGTCGGTGAGCCTGCCCTCAAATGCCGATGCGATTTTCGGGCTCAATGAATCGATGACATGGAGGCAGGGCAGCGCCGAGGTGTCGCAGGCACCCTCCGGTATGTTGAGCCGCCCGAGGAACGCCCCCGCCAGTTTGTCTTCGCGCGCCGCCCTTGCCTCGTCGTTCTCCCGGCAGACCTCGAAGACCCAGACGTCCCTGCCGGCAAGGCGCACGACAAGGTCGTCGCCCGCAACAGATGTGTCCTCGGTGGAATCACTGAAGCCCAGCCCAACCCCGGCAACTTCGAATTGCTCGCCCTGCAAGAAGGCAAGGACGTCGCCTTCGGTCAGCGGGGCCCTGCTCACCGCCTCCCGAGGCTCCTCATCCTCGGCTTTCGCCTGGGCTTGCTCGCCTGTGGAAATCGAGTCGCATGCCGCGACGCAACAGCATCCGGCCACGACCAGGCCGCAGGCAATAAGGGCTACGCGCAGCTTTTCCATCGAGGGCCAGTTCATCTTCGATCCCTCCAACATGACAGGGCTGGATGTGACCCTTGCATCATCCCATCGGCTGAACTGGACCTCTATGAAAATATCATGGATTTGAGCAGGCCAGTCACAGATGTGTAACAGGCCTGCTCAAAAGCTGTTTTTGGCAGTTTTGTCACAGAAATTCGTGCAAACGCACCCGGCTAAGGTGAGATCGCCGCCTATGTCCCCCAAGGCAAACCGCGCCTGGCGAACCCGCCGTTCTCGCCAGGCCGCCGACCTTACTCCTGCACGATCTCCGCCCTGAACACGTTGAGCGTCTCACGCTCCGGGCAGCAGAACTCCACCGTGTCGGGGTCGTTGCCAGGTACCTGCCCGCCGTAGCGCAGGATGTCGATGTAGGGGAAACCCACATTGGCGGCCATAGGGCAAAGCTTGCCCCGGTCGTGGTCGTAGTCGAAGACGTCGCCGGGCTTGTGACCGTGGTGGCAGACGCACTCTCCCAGCTGGTCGACGACGGTGATTTGGATTTTGGGCCGTTTGCCTCGCGGCGCGCCTTGCTTTTTGCCGCCAAGTTCACCGCCTTCGGATCCGGTGGCCCTGCACGCCGCGCACGCCGCGTCGGCCTCGTCAGATGCATCCCCTTTGCCGCACGTTGCCGCAGCGGGTTCCCTGTCCAGCACGTCCAGGCATGCCTCGATCGGGATGCCGCGCGGCTTGTCTTCCTGGTCGGCGTTGCGCACGATGAGCTCGCGCACCACGTCCATGGCGTTGGCCGTCGCGTCGCGCAGCGAGAGGCCTTTGAGCACGCGGCCGAGCAGCACCGACGAGAAGATGTCGCCTGTGCCAGGGAAATAGACGGGTACCTCGTCAAAGGGGATGGTGAAGTACTCGCCCGACTCGGCGTCGTAGCCCGCGACTGCACATGCCCCGTCAACTTTGGCGCTCGTGACGACGACAGACCGCGCCCCAAGCTTCCTTACGGCGTCAACCAGCGCTTTTGCGCCCTCTACCGTAAGACCGCCCTCCATGTCTATGGGCGTGCCCGTGAGCAGGCATGCCTCTGTGTAGTTGGGCACGGTGACGTTTGCCTGCGCCACGAGCCTGCGCATGAGGGCCACGGTGCTCTTGGGCACGCCGGCGTAGAGCGAGCCGTTGTCGCCCATGATGGGATCCACGAACACGCGCACGCCCTTTGCGGCCTGGCGCTCGCAGAACTCGGCGATGACGCGTGCCTCCTCCTCGGTCACGATGAAGCCGGTGGAGACGGCGTCGAACTCAAACCCCAGCTCGTCCCAGATGGGCAGCGTCTTCTTCACGTAGTCGGTTGTGTCCTGGATGAAAAAGTCTGGGTAGTTGAGCGTGTTGGACACGAGGGCCGTGGGCAGGTTGTGCAGGCGAAAGCCCATGTGTGACAGCACCGGCATCATGGCGCTCAGCGCGACCTTGCCAAACCCGCACATGTCGTTGATGAGCAGGACATTCATTGATTCCGTGACAGCCGCCATCGTGCAATCCTCCATACCCTCGTCTCCCGCGCGCCCAATGCGCACGCGGGAATGGTAGCGCAGGGGAAGAACGGGCAAAGTCGCTCGGTTTGTATTGAATGAAAAATCAGACAGTCTTGGGCGCAATGCGCATCGCGTTGCCCCGGCGGGCAATGCTCCCAAGCAACTGGCTCATGGTCTGTTTATGGACTCGGGCGCCAATTGCCGCCTGCGCTGGATTCCCTTTTGCCCGGCTGGGAATATAACAGCTGAAGTTCTGGCGGGTTTCCGCTGTGAGATGTCTGCGCCCTGGGTGCGTCGCGTCGTGCCCGGGGCGTTTTCGTAGAAGGGAAGGCGCATGGCACATGACAACAGCATCTTGATGGACGTGACGCGCAAGCGGCGGGAGAAGCATTCGCGCGTGCTCGGCAAGCTCACCGGCACCGCCTCGGCGGTCGTCATGATTGCTGCGGCCATCGTGGCGCTCATCCTCACCAACGTCGGTTTCCACGAGCCGCTCCACCACGCCATGGAGACGCCGCTGGGCTTCTATGTGGGCGAGGCGTTTGTGGGCCTCACGTTCGAGGAGCTCGTGAACGACTTGTTCATGGCCTTCTTCTTCCTGCTTGTGGGCTGCGAGCTCAAGTACGAGATGACTGTGGGTGCCCTCGCCAAGCCCAAGCAGGCCATCCTCCCCATGGTGGCGGCCTTGGGCGGCGTGTGCGGTCCTGCCATCATCTACCTGCTCATCAACATGGGCGGCGACGCCATGCAGGGTTGGGCCATCCCCACGGCCACCGACATCGCCTTCGCGCTGGCGGTCATGAGCCTGTTCGGCGAGCGCATCCCCGTGGGTGTGAAGGTGTTCTTCTCCACGCTCGCCATTGCCGACGACATGGTGGCCATCGTGGTCATCGCCTTGTTCTACAGCACCGACATCAGCATCATGTGGCTTGGCCTGGCCGCGCTCGCGGTGGTGGCGCTTGTGGTGCTTAACCGCATGCACGTCTACAAGCTCGCCCCCTACCTGCTGGTCGGCGCCTTCCTGTGGGTGTGCTTCTTCAACGCCGGCATCCATGCCACGCTCGCCGGCGTCGTGCTCGCCTTCGCGCTGCCGGTGAAGTCCAACGTCAACCTCAAGGGCTACGCGGGCTGGATTTCCGAGCGCGCCGCCGAGTTCGACCGCACGTACGACTCCGACATGCGCATCCTGGGCCAGCACGAGGTGACCGAGCTCACGCATGAGGTGGAGCGCGTCTCCCACATTGTGACCCCGCCGCTGCAGCGCCTCGAGCACGCCATCACGCTGCCGGTGAACTTCCTGGTGCTGCCCCTGTTCGCCTTCGTGAACGCCCAGGTGTTTGTGGCCGACGCCGACATGCTTGCCGTGTTGACCTCCCCGGTGACGCTTGGCGTGTGGGTGGGCTTGGTGCTCGGCAAGCCCATCGGCATCCTGCTCACCACGTTCGTCATGGTGAAGTTCTGCGGCTTCTCGCTGCCCAAGAACGCCACGTGGGGCCACATGCTCGGCATCGGTATGCTGGCGGGCATCGGCTTCACGATGGCCATCCTTGTGGGCGGCCTTGCCTTCTCCGACCCCACCTACGTGATGAACGCCAAGGTTGGCATCCTGCTCGGCACGTTCACCGCCGCTGTGGCCGGCCTCGTGTACCTGGCGATTTACCTCAAGCGCCATGAGGCGAAGGAAAATGGTGGCGTGGTCGACTCGCAGTAAGATAATCGAGCGGCCGTCGACAGTTGCCTGCAGCCGCTCATGTTGAATAGAGCCGCTCGCCTGCGTTGACTAGGCGGGCGGTTTTTTATAAGTGCGGGCAGGTACCTGTTGTGTCCCTGCCCTTCATGGTCTGCGAATCTTGACTGGTACATTGACTAGTACAACTCACTCGCCATCTTTTCTGTACTGGCTTTGATTTTCTCGCCTTTTTATTCTGTACTAGCTACAATTACGGCCTATTTCTTTCTGTACTAGCTACAAGAGGAGTCGATGATGCTCAGGCGGAAGATGACGGATTGTCTTGAAAGGTGGCGCCGCTCTCAAGCCGAGAAACCCAAGGCGTTCCTGTTGAGCGGCGCGCGCCAGACGGGCAAGACGTACATTGTGCGCGAGTTTGCCCGTAAGCACTATGACAACTTCATAGAAGTTAACTTTCTCGATGACGAGGCCGCCTCGACGTTGCTCGCCGATGCGCAGGGGAGCGAAGATCTCGTTGCCCGGCTTTCCCTTTTGTCGGGGCGGCCCCTGAGCGCCGGTCGGACACTGGTTTTTTTCGACGAGATTCAAGCGAGCCCGGATATGCTGACCATGGCGAAATTTCTGGTGGAGCAGGGCCGCTTCGACCTGGTGCTTTCCGGCTCCCTTCTTGGAGTGGAACTCAAGGGCATCCGGTCGTTCCCCGTGGGGTATCTGCACGAAGAACGCATGTACCCGCTTGATTTTGAGGAGTTTTGCTGGGCACTTAACGTGCCAGAACGAGTAATCGGCGAAATACGTGGGGCTTATAAGGAGATACGTCCGCTTGATGACGGACTCCACGAGCGGCTCGTGCGCCTCTATCGCCTGTTCATCATTGTTGGTGGCATGCCCGAAGCGGTTCAGAAATTCATTGACACGAGCAATGACCTGGCAGCAGTGCGCGAGGTTCAATCCGACATCGTGAGCCAATACGGTGCCGATATCGTGCGCTACGCAAACGGTCGGTCGGTTTTTGTGGAAGCGATCTATCAGGCGCTTCCCAGCGAGCTTGCCAAGGTCAACAAACGCTTCATGATTGGTTCGCTCAAAGAGGGCGCGACGTACAAAAGGTTCGAAGACGATTTCGAATGGCTCGCTGCGGCAGGGCTGGTGTTGCCTACGTGTTTG
>CAKUKJ010000106.1 GCA_934662525.1 uncultured Coriobacteriales bacterium
GTCGCCGCATTTGGCGTTGCCCACCTGGCCAACTCCGTCGGCGTCGGGGATCTCGCCCACATTGCGGGGATGCATGGATGGCATATATGGAGCATCATAGCGAGGCACTTGAACAGCTGAAAGAGGAGGACGAGATGGGCAAGTCTCTCTATGAAATCATGAAGCCCGAGATTGACGAGGCTGTTGCAAAAGCCCGCGTGGCCGCCATCAAGGAAGGCTTTGCCGAAGGTATGTCCGAGGGTTATGACAGCGGCATGAAAAAAGGTCTCGACGCGGGTATGCAGCAAGGCAAGGAGCTTGGCGCAAAGGAAGGCCGCCTTGAAGCCATTCAGGCCGTCGTCAAACGGATGCTGAGCCGCCCTGGCTTCACGCAACAGGACATCTGCGATTTGTCGGGTGCCACACCCGAGGAGGTCCGTCGCATCGCGGACTCCATGGGAGTCGTGCCGGCATAGCATGGAACGCTCGGATTCTCATCCCCGTGCCCTCTTCATCGACGCCGACGCATGCCCTGTGACGCGCGAGGCGCTCGCGGTGGCGCGACGCAGGCATGTGCCGGTCGTCATCGCGGGCAACTCCACGCAGAACCTCGCGCGCTACATTCGACCCGACGACCCCCGCATGCCCGCAGACGCCCGACGGGGCTTTTGGGTGGACACCCTTGAGGTGGGCGTGGGGGCCGACAGCGCCGATTTTGCTATCGTCGAGCGCTTGCAGCCTGGCGACGTCGTGGTGACGCAGGATATAGGCCTGGCGAGCATGGTGCTGGGCCGGGGCGCTGAGGCCATCGGGGTGCGAGGACGCGTCTACGACCGCGCGACCATCGACATGCAGCTCTTCATCCGCCATGAGGAGAAGAAGGTCCGCCGAGCGGGCGGCCGTACCAAAGGCCCCGACCCTTTCACCGCCGAAGACCGCTCCCGTTTCGTGCACAACCTGGAGAGGCTGCTGGGGTAAGATACCCTGCCGTTTGAGGCGATTCGAAAGGGTTGGCATGAACATAGCGGTTTACCTGGGAGCGAGCGAGGGGAACGCCCCTGCGTTCAAGATGGCGGCGACCGAGCTGGGCACTTGGATTGGATGCGCCGGGCATCGGCTGGTCTACGGGGGCTCGAAGTGCGGCCTCATGGGTGTGCTCGCCGGCTCGGTGCTCGATGCCGGCGGCGAGGTCATCGGCGTGGAGCCGCAGTTTTTCGTGGACGACTGCCTGCAGTTCGATGACATCACCGAGCTCATCGTCACCGACGATATGGCGCAGCGTAAGGCGAAGATGATCGAGCTCGCCGACGCGTTCATCGCCTTCCCGGGCGGCACGGGCACGCTCGAGGAGATCTCGGAGGTCATGTCGAAGCTCTCCCTCGGCCATCTCGACGCGCCGTGCGTCATCTACAACCTCGGCGGCTATTACGAGGGTCTTAAAATGCTGCTCGACCGCATGGTCGAGGTGGGCTTGTCCACTCCCGACAGGCAGCGTGGCATCCATTTCGTTGAGAGCCTCGACGACATTCGAACTGTGTTGGGCTAGGCGACGATGGGCGACCTCATAGGGCACGCGGGGTTGAATGGGCCTGTTGGTGGCGATGAATCTGCCGGGCGAGTTGAGCCTGCTGGGTCTACAGACTGCATCGGGCGCGTGGCATCTGACTTGCCTGCCGGGATTGTCGGATCTGCAGGCCGTGTTGGGTCCGCCAGAGTCGTTGGATTGGCCAAGCCCGCTGTTTGCGTCGCCTCGTCTCTGGGGCGCTCTGACTTCGACGCCATGGCGGCCATGGAGGCACATTTCTACAGCGAGAACTTTATCACGCCTGCCGAGGAGGCTTGGCGCTGGTACGAACGCTATCCGTTTACGACTGTGGCCGTGCGGGCGACGGGTGATGCGACGGGGGAGGATGGCGTGGCTCCCATTGCCGGTTTCGTCAACCTCTTTCCTGTGACCGCCGCTGTGCGCGATGCCCTGCTCGCAGGCACGCTCAATGATGCGAACCTTACGGTCGATGACGTGGTGGACCCTCGCGGCCAAGCCGAGCGGGGCGGTTGCGAGGATTCGCTTCGCATGTTTCTCAGCTGCGTTGTGGTTGATATTCCCTGGCAGGGCACGGGCCTTGCCTACAGCCTCGTCGCCCAAGCCGCCGCCCAGTATGCCGAGCACGCCCATCGCATCGCCGACGTTGTCGTCGACACGGCAACCCTCGATGGCGCCAAGCTTGCCCGCAACTTGGGTTTCTCCCTTGCCCGCCCCTCTGACCACGGCACGCAGATTTGGCATGCAACTTGGGATGCTTTTATCGCAAAGCTTGCCCGCTAGGCTGCTGCCTGGCCGGAGCTGTTCGAGGCGTATGGCAGACAGGTTCGGTCGCGCCCGATATCGGTCCTTGACGAACTCGCCAAGGACAAGATGCTTCAAAATGGGGACATGTTGGCACAGACGTGCTATTGCCCAGACAAAGGAGCGTGAGCGTGAAAACGGTCGAGGTCGCCGCCGCCATCATTTGCGATGGGGACAAAGTATTGAGCTGCCAGCGGAATTACGGCGAATTCAAGGACGGCTGGGAGTTCCCCGGGGGCAAGATTGAGCCTGGTGAGACCGCTGAAGAGGCAGTTGTCCGCGAGCTTCATGAGGAGCTTGGCGTCACCGTCGGCGGGCTCGAGCGGTTTTGCGACATCGAGTACGACTACGATGCCTTTCACCTGCATATGACATGCTTTATATGCCAGATTGTCGCGGGGGTTGTCGAGGAGCGGGTTCACGAGGACATGGCTTGGCTCGATGCAGCCCATCTGCGGGACGTTGCGTGGCTTCCAGCCGATGTCGAGGTCGTCAAGCTGTTGGAGGAGCGGCTGCGCAGAAGGACTGCAGTTTTTCGCTCAATCCCGTGAGCACATCGAGATGATGTGGTGATCGCGCAATATGCATTTCCGCTGCTTCGCCCACCCCCCCGCAGGTCTTTGTACGTGCGGGCGGGGATGCCGCCGCAGCATTCCCGCCCGCTGATGGTTGGCGACTGCTCGCCAGTCTTTGCTATGCTGCTGCCGTTACGCCAGAGAAGGCATTGACCTTGTCCTGCATGTAGAACTCAGTCGAGGGCTCGGTGTCGGAGTCGGATGCGCTTGCGGAGCCGTCGGGTTGCCCTTCACCTTGCGGGCTGGTGGGAGCGGTGCCGTCGGACAATACCGATGGCTCGCCGCTCTCGTTGCTTTCGGGCCTGGTGGGCGGCTCGCTGGTGGTTTGCCCGCCGCTCTGGGCGTCTCCCTCGCCAGACTGACCCGGCTGCTGACTGCCTGCTGCGCCTTCAGGCGCCTCGGGAGGTTCCTGCCCTTCGGCCGGCTTATCGCCCTCGCCTGCGGGCGGCTCGCCGGGCTGTCCCTCACCGGGCTGCCCGCCCGGGACCATGCCGCCGGCAGGCCCGCCGAAGCCGCCGGGGCTCTGCTGCACGTCGGTGCCAGTGTAGGCCTGCTGCGTGCCTCCCTCGTAGCCTGTGACGGTCTCAACGTCGTAGACGCCCTGGGTCTCCTGGCCCGAGACGGTGCCGCCCACATACACGCTGTAGGTCTGTCCGACCTCAAAGTTCGCGCAGCTCAGGACTGCGCCTGTGTAGCTGCGGGTCTTACCCGAGGCCGTCTCGTCCTCGGAGGGGTCGTAGGCGAATACGACCTCGCCTGCCTCGTTGCACACCGCGATGGCGTCGCCGGCGTCTTGCGAGGAGGCGAACTGCAGGTTCATCGTCACCTGGTCGGAGTCGCTCTCGGCCCAGTCCATGGTCGATCCCAGCGCCACGACGGTGCCGCCGTTGATGTAGGAGCCCATGTCGGAGTCCAGGCCCGAGTCGGAGCGGGGGTTGGCCATCGAAATGATGGTGCCGCCGTTGATGACGAGGAAGCCGTTGGAGTCGATGCCGTCGCCCTCGTCGCCCAGGCCCGCCACGATGTGCAGCGTGCCGCCGTTGACCGTGGTGACCGAGACGCCGTCCTCGTTGGTGTTGATGCCGTCGTCGCCCGACTCGATGGCGATGTTGCCGCCGTTGACGGTGAGGTGCAGCTCCGAGTCGAGGCCTTCGTTGTCGGCGACGATGTTGAGCACGCCCGTGCCGTCCCCCTCGCCCTCCATGTTCATGGACATGAACGAGTAGAAGGCGCCGTCTATCTTCCAAAGCTTCTTCTGCTCGTCGTTGTCCTTGTAGATGCGGGCTACGTGGCTGCCGGTCACGTTGTTGACGCTGCCGTCGGCGATGACGACCACGGCGCCGGCCTCGCTCGTGTCGACCTCGGAGGTCGCCGTGTCGGTGCTCCAGCTGCCGTCGCACTCATACACGTTGTGAAACACGACGGCCGGGGCCACGCCGCAGGTGATGTCGAGGCCGTCGAACACAAGCGTGACCTTGGCGCTCTCATCCTCCGCCGCGTCGTCGCCGAGGTCGACCCACACCTGGCCCGCATCGATGCTGCCGGAGAGGCGGTAGGTGCCTGCGGCCCCGATGTGTACCACGCTCACAGCGGCTGCATCTTCGGCGCTGTGGCGCTCGTCGTCGGAGCCCTCGCCGTAAGGGTTGCCCGAGTCGTATTCGTCGCGATCCTCGTAATACACCACGTCGTGGGCCAGGTAGACGTGCTCGCTCTCGTCCTCGCTGATGGCAGTCCCGTCCACCATGATGGAGTCGCCCGAGAAGACGATGGCGACCTCGTCGGATCTGGTCGCGGCATCGCTCTTGCCGTTTGCCTGCGCCTCGTCTGCCCAAGCGGTCCCGATGCCCAGGCCCGCTGTCGCCAACGCGCATCCCAACCCTGCAATCGCGCCGCGGCGAGTCACCGTGCATGCGCTCGCCATGGCTGGCCCTGTCATATGTCCATCTTTTGCGCTCATTTCAAACCTCCCAAGCCTTTGCCTGTCGTGTGTAGGTCGTTCCGCTCCTTGTCGGTATGTCTGCGTCTGTGGCAGTGGCGTTCTGCTTGCCGTGGCGACCGCCCCGCATTTGCCGACAAGGCGCCTTGGCCAATCAGCCGCGACGGCCTGCCTCATATTTCCGGCCGCGCGACTGGGCTTATTTAACGCCCACAGCCTGTAATCGCATGACCTTGCGTTTTTGAATCCGCTCACCGCCCGCAAAGCTGTCGCGCGCTTCAGCAAGCTGTTGGGTTTTCAGGGTTGTGATGTGCGTTGTACACAATGAATAAGCAACGTGACTGCCTGCTACTTCTCCTCAAAATGCCAGTTCTCTATGGCTTGGAGGTACTCAGGTTCTATTGCATGCCCCGCCATGCAGGCGGTGCTTGAGAGGGCGTAGTAAACCTCTTCCTTTACCACGTTCTCGATTGGTTCACGCATGCCGCTCATAAACCACTTGCGCGTGTGGCCGAACATACCCCACACGATGTAGCGGGCGAGGTTTTGGTTCGAGCGCCAGGGGCAGATTGACTCGCCGTACTCGGTCTCAAGGTGGTCGAGGAGCAAATCTTCCTCGGCATGGCGGCATAAGTCGAAATAGGGCGATACGCAAGCGTTTTCGAGGATGACGCGAGCGAGGTTCGGGTTTGCCTTGAAGTACTCGAGCAGATGGGCGCGTTCGTTGAGTGTCTCTGTGCAGGCGTCGTGACGGCAGTCGTAGTCGCGCAAACGCTTCACGGGAGTGCGGAAGTAGACGATTTCCTGCAGATAGCAGTCCTGCACGAGGTCGGAGAGCGCCGCATAGTGGTTGTAGAACGAGTTCTTGCTCACCTGCGCCCGCTCGCATACCTCGCGCACGGTGACGTCGTCGTAGGGCTTTTCCAAAAGAATTGCCACCACTGCGTCGCGCAGGTACTGGCGTGTGCGCGCCGCCCTCATGTCTGTCATAATATCCCCCTTCTCCCGCATGTAAGTATATATGTTGTGCGCCGTTCCGTTTTGTCCTCGTTTGCCGTGCTGTCTAAAAGTTAGGGTTATCTGAACCTTCACGATTTGCCGTATCCGTCCCAAAAGGGACTCGGACGTGTTTTTGTCCGTCGGCAAGGACAAACCGCGCAGCTATAGTTTCGGCGTCGAGATTGAATCCCGGCAGGGGATAGGAGAAGGGAACCAGATATGGAAAACATGACCCGCAAGGGCTTTCTGGCCGGCGCCGCCGCTGTGGCAGGCATGGCCGCCGCAAACATCGCGCTGGCCGATGAGGCAAAATCTGCCGAGACTCAGGAAGGCCCGTCTGTCGAGGATGTCAAGCCTGGTACGATGACCCAGACGCTCGACGAGCTCAACGCCATGCGCCAGGCCCACATCGACGCAGCCACCGAGTACACCTGCGCCGACGGCACGGTCATCCCCGAGGTGTACGTGAAGCTGCGCGCCCTTGTCGAGGGGTACGGCCTGGGCGTGGGCTCCAAGAACAATGACAGCTCGTTCGACTTCTTCATGGCATACTGGACTCCCGAGGAGGCTCAGGCCTACATCGAGATGCCGCTCGGCGTCGCTTTCACCGCCGCTGATTTCGCCCAGAAGTCCGGTCGCGACGAGGAGGAGTGCGAGCAGCTCTGCTACGACCTCTCTTATCGTGGCCTGCTCATGCGCTGGACGCGCGCGGGCGTGCATTATTACCACCACATCGCCTACGCCCACGGCCTGTGGGAGTACGGACTGCTTGCGCAGGAGCGCGAGGACGCCAACGCCGCCGACTTCATGGCGCTCGACACCATCACCGAGTGGGCCGATCTGCACAAGACCGAGGACTTGGAGAACGCCCACAAGCGCGCCGACCTGCACTCCACCGTGTTTGCCGAGGACAACGCCCTCTTCACTTCGGAGACGCCATTCTATTACCCGGTGCCGGTGAACCAGGAAGTCCTGCCCGATGGCGAGGAGATCCTGCCGCTTGACGATTGGAAGAAGATCATCGAGCGCAACGACGTCATCGGCGTTTCCACCTGCCAGTGCCGCCTGCGCCGCGTGCTTCAGGACGACGTGCAGGACGGCTGCGACCACCCCATGGACACATGCATGTCGTTCGGCGAGGAGGCCCAGTACTACATCGAGAACAACCTCGCCCGTCAGATTGACAAGGAGGAGGCAACTGCGATTCTCCAGCGCAACGTCGATTTGGGCATGGTCATTCAGAGCGCCTACTCCAAGGCGAGCGAGGTCATCTGCTCGTGCCACGGCGACTGCTGCGACATCCTGTCTACCTACGTCGCCCTGGGCGCCGAGGATTGCGCGGCCATCAACTCGATGCCCCAGGTGAGCCACTACAACCTCGTGGTCGACACCGACGCGTGCATCAAGTGCGGCGCTTGTGCCGAGCGTTGCCCGCTGTTTGCCATCACGA
>CAKUKJ010000107.1 GCA_934662525.1 uncultured Coriobacteriales bacterium
ATCCGCAACGCTGGATGCGGGGCGGCCTCTTTTTTGCTCAGCCGCTAATCCCGCACGGCAGCCATGCGCTCGTAGAAGTCCTTGGGGATCCTGCGATGCCCGAATCCCTTGACCTCGATACCGTCGTCTTTGACACGGTGCATGATTCGGCAAGTCGCTCTGATACCCTGGCCGACCCTGTGCTGGTAATGGTATGACTTCCATTCTTGAAAATCATACTTGAGGTCACTGGCGATTACTTTTCCCTCAATCAAGAACTTCATGGCACGAACCGTGCTCGCGCATGCAGCCATGAAGTCGTCCTCCTCAGGGAAGGCATAGGCAAGAAGAAAGACGTCTTCAACGAGCGAGGCGGCATTCATGTACACGCCGTCAACCTGCGATATCGACTCGACAGCCTGACGGATCAGAGCCCTACTGACCGCCATCGATGATTCCTGTCAGCTCGTCGGCATGAGCATCGAAGTATGACAGGGCATCGCCGGTCAGCCCGTCGCCCGTCTTCACATCAACACGATTGGCACGCGTTTGGAACATGGCAGCTATCTGGCTGCGTTCCAGCTGGCTCTCAAGGTCGAGTATCTTGTCATTCAGCGCCCGAGCATAGGCGGGGTCGAGCATATATCCAACGATTCCCGCGCGATCAATGACCTCGAAGCAGCCGTCAATTGGCAAACGATCACGCCAATCCTTGGAGCGTGCGAACTCCGAGACCCCCACACGCTCAGCCGACGCAAGCATCCCCTGGAACCTATCGACCCTCTCTTCAACCAAAGCCGACGACATGGAGCGCCTCCTAAACATCCCTTCTTTAACTGTGAATTATTATATCGCATACGCATTTAATTCACAATACGATGTGAATTCAACACTGGGTTATACCGGCTCGATTACATGAGACCGGCTTTACTTACCGCGGTACCGCTCTGTAAATCTTTCTTGCAATATCAAGCACGTCTATCAAGCGCGTCGCATGCGATAAATCTAGCCGTCCTCATCCCTCTTCTCCCGCAACATGGCTTGACGAGTCAACCCCCCTAAAGTTGCTTGTGCATCCAGCAACCGTCGATGGAGGAAAGATAAAAATACTTGGCATAGGCATCCCCCAACTTCTCGTCATCCTGCTTTTGGTGGCATGCGCAATTTGGTGTGGAAATAGGGCAAACGCAAAGGGCTATTCAAACGTAGCCGGCGTTTTGCTCGGGCTTTTCCTAAACGTCATTGGCATCATCATTGTCTTGCTTCTGCCCGACAAAAAGGAAGAAGAGTCGTTTCGGGCGTCAGTTCAAGCTCCCGACCAGTTGATCAAATACAAGCAACTGCTGGATGCCGGTGCCATCACCCAGGAAGAGTTCGACAGAAAGAAGGATGAGCTATTGCATACCCCGCAGGATCAGCAATCAGTTGCGCAAACTAAACCAGCCGCTTCGCATTTCAAACGATGAATGCCAGACAAGGCAAGCCCTCTCCCCCAAACCCCACCTTGCGGCCCTTGTTTGTTCACCGCAAGGTGGGGTACACTAATTCCAGCGAGGCCCGCAGGGTGATGCGGGCGGCGCGGTGCTTTATTTAACGCCGATGTGGTTCAGACATCGGCGTTACTTGTTTACAGGGGCCTGCTTGCTCACCTCCCCATCTTTCCCCTGCCGCGCAATCCGTCGCGTACTCAGCTTCCTGCAAAGATCGAACAGGTCTTTGGCTACTTGAAGCGCAAAGCCGCCTATCGTTGCAAGGCCTACAAGTAGGTCGAAAGCGTTGTGTTCCATAAGGCGACACCTCCTGTCAACAGGCGCCGCCCGCGCGGACTCTCGTTGGCTGATTCATCTCATCATGCCTGGTAGATGTCACAAAACTTAATTTGCATGTACCAGCTCCGTGACACGCGTCACTTGTCTGTCACGCATATGCACAAGCAAGCTTTGGCGATAATAAGGCCGTAATTTAGCCAAAATTGGAGAAAATCAGGCGATAACTCTATGTCTGCGACACGATCGGCCCCAAGACTGGAAGTGCGGTCGTGGTGCCGCGTCTTATCGCATCCGCTCGATTTTCGCCTCATGTCGGCCGGTCTTCTCGTCGTAAGACACGCCGACAAGCACGACGTCGCCATGCCATGCGCGCAGGACAACCGGGTAGTCGCGTTGTTTGATCTGCTCGATGGCCGCATGCACCGGCTTGTTCCATTTGAGTTCAACGAGCAAGGCCGGCAATGCCGAGCCGTGCTTGGGCAGGTAGACAAGGTCGGCATAACCCTTGCCGCTCGGCAGCTCCTCTACAGCCGCATATTCGTCGATCGCCGAGATGTACGCGAGCTTGACGGCCGCCCTCAACGCCTGCTCGTTGTTGTAAAACAACGGTGCGGCAGCCGAGGCATGAGCCTCTTGCAGAGCACGCGCCACCTCCTCTGCATTGCCTTCGAGCGTGGCTTGGAGCAACGCGTCGGAGTCGAGAACAAGTTTGGCAAGCTCTGTGTGATGGCTTTTGCGCAAGGCGTTCTCGAACTCCCGACGAATCTCCTCGTTGGGAATGAACGCCTCGCCCGCCTGTTCATCATAAGCGAGATACCCGAGGTGGATGAGAAGCGTCAACACGTCGTTGCGATCGCGCATCGTCACCATGTCGTTGGCAAAGCCGTCAACCTCGACACGCACGCGCTGACCGCCGAGCATCGCGACGACGTCTTGCCTCAACCCCTCGAGGTCGAGGTCGATGTAAGGACGCAAGGCCTCATAACTCTCGGTGGACGACCAGAAGCTCTTGAGCGTCCCTTGCAGCATGGCGCATACAACAGAACGCGGGTTGTACACATGCTCGCCACCCAAAAGATAGCCGTCATACCAAGAATTGATTGCAGCGAACTCCCTCTTCCATTGCCCGCAAAGCGTCACGACCTCCCCTTGGGTAAAACCGATATAGCTCTGTAACGGCTCAGGATCGGTCATCGAGACCTCTTGGAACATGTTGAGAACAGAGTGAGTCCCGTATTTCTTGATGGGAAGAATGCCCGTCATGTAGGCCAGAGCAACGTAGGGCTTGTCCTTCAACATGTCGCGCAAAAAACCGACGTAGGCCTCCTGGGCATCATGGTCATAGGGAACCTCGCGAAAGAGCGCATCCCACTCGTCGACAACGAAGACAAAGCCCGCATGCTCGGGGTCGGCGGCAATCACGTGCGAGAACGCCTCAAAAAGTGTCGGGCAATCTGGGCTGACACAATCCGGATAAGCGGCTGAAAGTTCGCAAACGAGCTTTGCCGTCACATATCGGGGCAAGGCATCGGGAAAGGCGGCGGCACTGAGCAGTTGGCGCATGTCAAGCCACACGACATCGTAGGCATTGAGATGCTTTGCATAATCGGGAGCTTGGGCGACGACGAGGTCGTCGAACAAGGCATGGGAGTCGATACCGCGCTGGTAGTACGCGCACAGCATATTGGCAGCCATCGTCTTGCCGAAACGACGCGGGCGGCTTGAGCAAACATAGCGCTCGCCACCCCTGTTGATATGGGAGTTGAGGTGGGCAAGCAGACCGCTTTTGTCAACATAGATGCTGCCGTTGCGATCCATACGCATAGAGCGGTTGCCCGGATTGAGATAAAGCCCCACCGCCGCCGCCTTTCCGCGATTCCATAGTCTGCATGCGCAACCAGTGTAACGCCCCACACACAGAAAAGGCTGGTCGGAAACGGTCTTTCAAGAAACGATGCGAGTGAGACCTTAAACGAAAAAAGCCCGAAGGTTTATGCCTCCGGGCTCATCATAAGCAAGTGGCGGGATGGACGGGGATCGAACCCGCGACCTCCGGCGTGACAGGCCGGCGCTCTAACCAGCTGAGCTACCACCCCACTTGGCCGCTTGGCGCTTCTTTGCGTTTGCTCCGTCGCGCTGCTGCGAGAAGATATATTGCCATAGCGGGCGTGCCGTCGCAAGAGGGAGCTTGCCTGCTCACAAGTCCTACATAATTAGCCGACAAGGCCGGGAAGATACGTGACGGCGGCGAGGGAGAGGACGCCGGCGACGATGCACCAGGCCATGGACTTCGTCTTGAAGCCGACGACGGCCACCACCGCGGCGGCGATGAGGGGGCCCGCCCAGGTCATGGGGTCGGTGCCGGCAGCAAAGTCGGCCGGGTCGAACAGGTCGTTGGCAACAAGGGCGGCGAAGGCGGCGGCGGGGATGTAGCCCAGGGCGCGCTTGACCGTGTCGGGCAGGTCGCGGCCCTTGAGCAGCACGACGGGGGCCACGCGACACACGAACATGAGCACGCTCACGCCCACAAGGATGACGAGGAAGCTAGAGACCGGCATTACCTCTCGCCCCCCTTCTCATGCGCCGCCTGCCTGGCGGCCCTGCCCACACGGCCCCCGAGCAGCATGCCGCAGACGATGCCCACGACGGCGCCCAGGAAGATGGCCGCGCCGGAGAGGCCCACGAGCTTGCAGACGACGACGCCCGCGACCGCGCCCAGCACCACGACGCCGTTCTCGGCCGTGGTGGGCTGCATGCACAGAAGGCAGATGAACAGCGAGGTCATGGCAAACGAGGCGAGCGCGGAGGGCACGTCGATCGCCGAGCCCAGGATGCAGCCCACGGTACATGCAAGCGTCCAGGTGGTTTGGCTGTAGAGGTTGACGGCGAGGGCGTCCTTCACGCTCCAGCCGCCTTCCAGGAACTTCGCGTAGTTCACGCCGAAGCTCTCGTCGGTCACCGTGGCGCCGAAGAAGGTCGCCAGACCCTTGCTCGCGCCGCCGCAGAACTGCGACAGCGAGGTGCCGTAGAGCATCTGGCGCGTGTTGACCAGGGCCACCGACGCGATGATGGAGACGATGGGGTTGGCGGCAAGCCACATGTTAGGAATCATGTACTGTCCGGCACCCGAATAGAACACGATGCTCAGGACGGCGACCATCCACCAGCTCATGCCCGCTGCGGCCGACAGAATGCCGCAGGGAAGCCCCAGCACGATATAGCCGGCGATGATGGGCAGGGCCGGCTTGAGCGCCCGTTTGAACGCCTCTCTCACCTCAGACCTCGATTTCTTCTGGCACGCATGCTCCAGAGTCGCGAAGAAACATGGACGCAACATTGTAGACCCATACCGCGCCTGTGGGGCCGCCCGCCCCAGGCGGCACAGAGTGCGCAAACGAAAAAGCCGCCCAACCTGGGAGAACCAGGCTGGGCGGCCAGCATTCCCGTGAGCCGGGCCTAGTAGAGCGGCAGGCCCGCCGTGAGGGGGTCCACCTGCTCGGCCGAGAGGGGCTCCAGCGCCAGGCAGGTGTAGGTGGGCTCGCCGTGGAACTCCGTATGGCCGGCGTCACGGATGAGGGCGCAGGCAAAGCCCTGCTCGCAGGCCTTGGCGGCCAGGTCGAGCAGCTCCTGCTCGGAGTCCACGTACACGCAGATCTTTGCCACGCCAGCGTCGAACCAGTCGGTGAGAGGGGTGGCCTCGGGGCGGGCGGGGTCGTCGGCCAGGTAGACCCAGCTGCCATCGTCGGTCACGCGCACCTGGTTGAGCCTGCCCTCGCGCACGAGCGCCATGAGCGTGGCCTCCACGCAGGCATGGCCCGCCTGGGCGGCGATCTTGCCCTTGCGCATCTTGAGGTCACGACGCATCACGATCATCTGCTTGGACTTGTAGGTAGACATGGGACGGCTCCTTTGCGGCGGTTTTCAGCAAGACGTTTCGGCAGGCGGCGATGATACAGGTGGTTTGTGGAGAAGTTGACCGCGCACCGGGAACCGCCGGCCGACCGCCTGGCGGCGATTTTCTGCCTTCTATAGTTTTAAGTAGATAACTTTTTAGTTTGACTTGACCAACTTTAACGATACGCTATTGTGCTTCCCATCTTGTTAGAGATTTCTTACTTGAAGGAGAGGAAGGCGCCATGTCGGTCGAAGAGCAGTTCTGCCAGTGCGTGGTGCGCCATGCCGCCTGCGTGCTTGCGGGCATCAAACCGGCGGCGCTCTTCAACTTCATCCCTCGCAGGCCCGAGGAGTGCGCGGATTGCTCGTGCACGCGGCTGTGCGACGCGCAAGTGCGCAGGCAGGCGGGCCTGCAGGCGCTCGACTTCACGCGACGCTATGGGGAGCGCGGGGTGCGCTGCGACGTGCTCACGGTGGGCAGGGGCCGCGCGCTCATGCTCGTGAGCCGCACCTCGGGGCTCACCGGCCTCATCGGCCAGCCCGACGTGGCCGCCTTCCTGGCCCAATCGGGACTCGACGTGGCGGGGCCGCGCCAGCTCGTGCGCTCGCTTCGCATCAAGATGGGCGGGTTCGAGAGGCGCTGGGCGGCGCAGGCAGCAGCGGAGTCCGACAGCGGCGTGCAAACCGCCCACCCGGCAGGCCGGGCGCACAACAGCGATGCACCCCTCGCCCATCGATGCGCCACCTGCCCACAATCCTGCTTCGAGGAGCCGCCCGCGTTCCCTCACGAGGTGGGCGTCGTGCTCGGCTACCCCCTGTCCGACGTGCTCGCCTTCATCGCCCACGACGGCAAGGATGAGCTGGCCTGCGGCGTGTGGAAGGCCTACGGCGACGCCGAGGGGGCACGCGCGTGCTGGCGCGCCATGCGCGAATGCCGGGCCCGCGCCCTCGCCCGCTATCGGCAGGGGGCCGCGTTGGAGGAGCTCATCGCCTAGCGCCCTCCAACACGTCCGCCACCGCTTTACCAGGTTGTCTCATCGCGCGGCCGGCCCGTCGCCCATGCGCGAACGACATAGCAAGCAACACAAGCAATGCAAGTGATCAAGGCACGACCCCAAACAGCCACCAAGGAAAGGACATCGCAATGAAGAAGGTCGCCATCGTCTACTGGAGCGGCACCGGCAACACCGCCGCCATGGCACAGCTCGTGAAGAAGGGCGTCATCGAGGCCGGGGCAGCCCCCACCGTGCTGGAGGCCTCCGACTTCGGCCCGGCGAAACTCGGCGAGTACGACGCCGTCATCTTCGGCTGCCCGGCCATGGGCGCCGAGGAGCTTGAGCCCGACGAGTTCGAGCCCATGTTCGCCGACTGCGAGAAGCAGCTCAAGGGCCGCACCGTGGGCCTGTTCGGCTCGTATGAGTGGAACGAGGGCGAGTGGATGGAGACCTGGCAGGAGCGCACCGAGGCCGACGGCGCCACCGTTGTGGGCGCCGTCATCGCCTACGACTACCCCGACGCCGCCGCCGAGGAAGAGTGCATCGGCCTGGGCAAAGACGTCGTCGAGGCTTTGGGGTAAACTCTTACGCCATGCGCTCTTCCCGCTCTTCCCGGCCCGCCCAACGGCCCCCAGCGAAAT
>CAKUKJ010000108.1 GCA_934662525.1 uncultured Coriobacteriales bacterium
GCGCGGCACACTCTCGCCGGTGAGGGCGGAGGTGTCGAGTTGGCTTGCGCCCTCCACCACCATGCCGTCGATGGGAATGCGCTCGCCGGCCTTCACCACGATGACGGTGCCAACCTTCACCTCGTCAGGGCCCACCTGCACGAGCTCGCCTTCGCGTTCAACGTTGGCGTAGTCGGGCGCGATGTCCATCATGGCGGCGATGGACTTGCGGCTCTTGCCCACGGCATAGTTTTGGAACAGCTCGCCTACCTGGTAGAAGAGCATAACGGCCGCGCCTTCGGCCATGTGCGGGTCGGTGTCGGGGAAGAACACCATCGCAAACGCGCCCAGCGTGGCCACGGTCATCAGGAAGTTCTCGTCGAACACCTGGCCATGGCGGATGTTGTTGACGGCGCGCATGAGCACGTCGTGACCCGCGATGAGGTAGGGGACGGCGAACAGCACGAAGCTCGCGTACACGTCCCCCGGCGTGCCGAAGAGCGCCGCAAGCACGCCGAGCTCGTCGAGGGCGAACACCACGGCGAAGATTCCGAGCGCCACCAGAATGCGCACCAGGCGATGCTGGAGGGACTCCTTCTTGTGCTTCTTTTTCTTGCTCTTTGCCTTCGCGGCCTTTTTGTCGGCCATTTCGCAACCTCCCGTTCCTTGTTGCGCACAGCGCGGTTTCGATTCAACCCTTGCGGCTTCGATGTTGGATGAGAAGTCCATTTTGCGTGCAGAAGTTTTAACGCTCGATTTGGGCATGTAGAAAACTGCCTGGTAGACGCCTTGATGCACACGCGCTTGCCTTTTGTGATTGAGAAATCTGCAAGCAAAACGGCATTCTCATCCAAGCGCAGCCAGACACGCTGCACACCCTGCCCGCAAGACCCACGTCGCGGCACTTGCCCCCAACTTCTCCTGTGAGCAAGCGCGTCACGCGCGCAAGGGCGGCAGGGCATGGTCGGTCGCGAGTTCCGCAGCCGCGCCTCGGCGCGGCGAGGACTGTCTGAGCAGGCGACCATGCCCTGCCGCCCCGTGGGA
Source organism: uncultured Coriobacteriales bacterium (assembly GCA_934662525.1). Classification (GTDB taxonomy): domain Bacteria; phylum Actinomycetota; class Coriobacteriia; order Coriobacteriales; family UMGS124; genus UMGS124. Next base: position 1,024 of record CAKUKJ010000108.1, read on the forward strand.
GCGCAAAGCCTTAGCGAACCTTAACGAATAATCTCGCAGTCGGGCTCGACTTCCTCGGTGTACTCCACGACGCGCTCCAGCACGTCCTCGAACTCGCCGTCCTCGGCCTCGAGAGTGAGCTTCTGGGTCATGAAGTTGACGGAGACCGACTTCACGCCCTCGATCTTAGCCAAGCCGTCCTGCAGCTTCTGGGCGCAGTTGGCGCAGTCGATCTCGTCGAGCTTGAATACCTTGCGCATGGGGACTCTCCTTCTTCTCAAGGCGACCTGCGCCGCCTGCCTGTGAAACAACTACCGTTTGAACTTCTAACATATGAACAATCGTTCAAATGTTGAGATGAAAGTATACGCTCGTTGGATACGCTGTCAACGCAAAACGAAAAAGCCCCCCGAATATTTTCGGAGGGCTTGGCGAGGGCGTGCAGTACAGCTTGCCGGGAGCGCGAATCGGCTCGTTTACTTCGCTTCCATAATTGCGTCGATGGCCTTGATGGCGGCGTTGCGCAGGCCGCATTCCTCCAGTTTGGCGACACCTTTGATGGTGGTGCCGCCGGGGGAGCACACGGCGTCTTTGAGCACGGCGGGGTGCTTGCCGGTCTCCACGGCCATCTTGCCGGTGCCGGCGATCATCTGACCGGCCAGCTGATAGGCCACGGGCCTGGGCACGCCGTATTTCACGGCCGCGTCGCCCAGTGCCTCCATGAACATGGCCACGAAGGCCGGGCCGCAGCCCGTCACCGCGCCGGCGATGCCCATGAGCGAGGCGTCCACGAAGACCACCAGGCCCGTCGCCTCCAGGATGGGGCGCACGACGGCGAGGTCCTCCTCGGTCAAAGAGTGGGTGGACTCGCATACCCAGACGCCCTCGTTTACCTGCACCGGCGTGTTGGGCAGCACGGAGATGTGGTGCGTGCCGGGCACGAGCACCTGCTCATACTCGCCGAAGGGCATGTTCACGGCCACGGAGACCACGATCTTGCTTGCAAGCTCGTCTGCCAGGGGGGCGCAGACCTCGTCTACCAGGTACGGCTTTACCGCGATGAACACGACGTCTGCGGCCTCCACGACCTCTTCGGCGCTGGTGCAGGGATTGATCCCCAGCTTGGCGCAGTTGCCGCAGAGCTTGTCGTAGTTCTTGGCGCAGGCGTAGATGTTGCCGGCCGGAATCGCCTCGGCGCGCAGCAGGCCCTTTACGATGGCCTTTGCCATGTTGCCGAAGCCGATAAAGCCGATCTTGGTACACGGAACGTCTGACATGGGATCCTCCTGGTCGCAGGGTTTGCAGTGTGCACGCATATCCTATGCGTTAGCGGGCCCCCATGCAAGGCTGATGGCGCCGGGGCCCAGGATGGAGGCGAGCACCGGGCCACCCTCTTTCACGCGCACGTTGACGCCGCTGAACTTCTCGCGTGCGGCCCGCATGAGCTCGGTGCAGCCCCTGCCCTGGCCGCCGAAGTAGGTGAGCGTGAGGTCGCGCGGCGCGTCGCCGGGCACAAGGGCCACCAGCTCGCGGGCAAGCGCCGAGATTCCGCGCACTGTCTTCACGTGGGTGACGGCGCCCTCGCGCACGCTCAGCACGGGGTAGCGGTTGAGGAACGTCCCCACCGACAGCGGGATGAGGGCAAGCCTGCCGGTGTGGCGCAGCGTCGCCGTGCTCGGCACCGAGAAGCCGATGCCCTGGTCGGCGCGCGCGGCCTCCAGCGCGCTCACGACCTCGTCGAAGCCAGTGCCGGCAGAATCGAGCCGACGTGCGAGGCTCGCGAGCGACTCTACGCCGCAGATCGTGCTCATGGAGTCGAGCACGGCGATGCGCGGGAGCGCCGCCGCGCCCGCTGCCGCAGCCGAGTTCGCCTCGCGGCTCGTGGCCCCCGCCGCCTTGCGGATGCTTGAGCGCACCTGGTCGGCGGCCTTGCAGGCGCTGCGGTAGCAGCTCGATACCTTGGAGGAGGTCGTGATGCACAAGACGTCGTTTCCTGCATCCACAAGTTGGGAGAACGCGGCCTGGAACGCCTCGACGGGCGCGCCGTGCGCTTCGGTGAGCCTGCCTGCCTTCAACGCGGCCGCGAAGTCGCCGTTCTCGCCCATGAACGACTCCTCGCACAGCTGCCCGTCGAGGCTGTAGGTCATGGGCACCATGGTGACGCCGAGCTTGGCCGCCTCGGTGCGGGTGAGGTTGGCGCTGGAGTCGACGACTATCGCGAGCATATCGTGGACACCCCCATCCTGCGGAACTTCTCATAGCGTGCCTGGAGCAGGGCGTCGGCGCCCTCGGCGCACAGCTCGTCGAGGGCGGGCACGAGGGCCTCGCGCAGCTTGCCTGCCACGTCGGCCGGGCTGCCGGTGCCTTCGCCCACGATGCGGTCGACGATCCCCAGCTCGAGGAGCTTGTCTGCCGTGAGGCCCAACGCGGCGGCGGCCTCAGGGGCTTTGGCGGCGTCCTTGTACAGGATGGAGGCGCAGCCCTCGGGGCTGATGACGGAGTACACGGCGTTCTCAAGCATCCACACGCGGTCGGCCACGCCCAGGCCCAGGGCTCCGCCCGATCCGCCCTCGCCGATGACGACGCTCACGATCGGGCAGGCCAGCCCCGCCATGGCGACGAGGTTGTCGGCGATGGCCGCGCCTTGGCCGCGCTCCTCGGCCTCAATGCCGCAGTAGGCACCCGAAGTGTCGATGAGGCACACGATGGGGCGTGCGAAACGCTCCGCCTCCCGCATGAGGCGCAGCGCCTTGCGGTAGCCCTCGGGATGGGCCGAGCCGAAGTTGCGTGCCACGCGTTCCTTGAGGTTGCGGCCGCGCTCGGTGGCGATGACGGTGACGGGCCTGCCTGCAAGGCGCGCCACGCCGCCCACGACCGCCGCGTCGTCGCGGAACTCGTGGTCGCCGTGCAGCTCGACAAAGTCGTCGAAGAGGCTGTCGATGATGTCGCAGGCCGTGGCGCGCTCGGCGCTGCGGGCGTTCTTCACACGGTCGTAGGCGCCGGCGACGGCGGGGGTTTGGGCGGCACGCTTGGGCTTGGCGGCGACCTTGGCCTCCGCAGCTTGGGCGGCCGCAGCCTGGGGGCGCTTCCATTGCGCGCCGGCCTCGGGGCTTGACGCGTGCAGGGCCAAGAGGCGCCCCAGCTCGTCGCGCATGTCCTTGCGTGCCACGATGCGGTCGACAAAGCCGTGTTCGAGCTGGAACTCCGCGCTCTGGAAGCCTTCGGGCAGCTTCCTGTGGATGGTCTGCTCGATGACGCGCGGGCCTGCGAAGGCCACAAGCGCGCCGGGTTCTGCCAAGATGACGTCGCCCTCCATGGCGAACGACGCGGTGACGCCGCCCGAGGTGGGGTCGGTGAGCACGCACAGGTAGAAGCCGCCGCGCGCGCCGAAGCGCTGCCGTGCCGCCGAGACCTTGGCCATCTGCATGAGGGAGGTCGTGCCCTCCTGCATGCGCGCGCCGCCCGACACCGTGAAGCCCACGACGGGCAGGCCCTCGGAATCCGCGCGCTCGAAGGTGCGCGAGATCTTCTCTCCCACCACGGCGCCCATCGAGCCCATCATGAAGTCGCCGTTCATGACGAAGACGGCGCAGGGCATGCCCTCGACGGTGGCGCTGCCGCACACGACCGCGTCTGCCTCGCCCGTCTTGGCGCGCGCCGTCTCGAGCTTGCCGGCATACCCTGGGAAGCCCAGGAAGTCGGTGGCCTCAAGGTCGGCGTCCCACTCGCGGAAGCTGTCGGGGTCGCAGGTTATCTCAAGCCGGCGGCGTGCGCCCAGGCGCATGTGGTGGCCGCAGTGGGGGCACACGTCGAGGTCGCGCGCGGCCTCCTCGATGTCGACGATGCGCTTGCAGGAGTTGCACTTGGCGTAGAGCCTGCGCTCGGGAATCTCCACGGGCACGTCGTTTGCGCTGCTCTCCAGCGTGTTGCGCGACTTTTTGGCCCGCTTAGTCATGAGTGGCATACAGGTGTCCCATCAGGTCCGTGTGGTAGACCCCGCTCAGGAACTCGGGGTTGTTGAGGATGTCGAGCTGCAGCTCGGAGTTGTCGGCGACGCCCTCGATGGCAAGCTCGCCCAGGGCCGAGCGCATCTTGCGGATTGCCTCCTCGCGGGTGGGCGCATGCACGATGAGCTTGCCGAGCAGCGAGTCGTACCACGGCGGCACGGTGCATCCCTGGTAGAGGGCCGAGTCGAAGCGCACCCACGGGCCATTGGGCACGTGCAGCGTCGTCACTTTGCCGCAGGAGGGGCGGAAGTTCTCATCCTCGGCGTTGATGCGGCACTCGATGGCGGCGCCCTGCGGATGGATGTCTTCCTGCTTGAAGGGGAGCTTGGTGCCGGCGGCGCAGCGAATCTGCCACTTGACGAGGTCGAGGCCCGTCACCATCTCGGTCACGGGGTGCTCCACCTGCAGGCGTGTGTTCATTTCCATGAAGTAGAAGTCGCCGGCGTCGGTGTAGAGGAACTCGATGGTTCCCACGCCCGTGTACCGCACCTTCTTGGCGAGGCGCACGGCGGCGTCGAGGATCTTCTCGCGCACGCGGGGCTTCAGGCACGCGCAGGGGCTCTCCTCAAGCAGCTTCTGGTTGCGGCGTTGCACGGAGCACTCGCGCTCGCCCAGGGCCACCGCGTGGCCGTGGTTGTCGCACAGCAGCTGCGCCTCCACGTGGTGGGCGTGCTCTACGAACTTCTCCATGTAGCACTCGCCGTCGCCGAAGGCGGACAGTGCCTCCGCGTAGGCCTCCTGGTAGGCCGCGCGGGCCGCCTCGGGGGAGTCCACGCGGCGGATGCCTCGCCCGCCGCCGCCCGCGCGGGCCTTGATGAGCACGGGGCACCCGATGCGGCGTGCCTCTGCCTCGGCCTGGTCGGCGCTTGTGAGCAGGTCGCAACCGGGGGCCACGGGCACGTTTGCCTCGCGGGCGCAGATGCGTGCGGCATCCTTGCTGCCGAGCCTCTCGATGACCTCGGGGGCGGGCCCGATGAAGACCACGCCGGCCTGCTTGCACATGCGCGCGAAATCCGCGTTCTCCGACAGAAAGCCATAGCCGGGGTGGATGGCGGCCGCGCCCGACTTGAGGGCCACCGTGAGGATGGCCTCCTTGTTGAGGTAGCTCTCCTGGGGGCGGGGCCCGCCGATGCAGTACGCCTCGTCGGCCAAGGCCACATGCAGGGCGTCTTTGTCCGCCGTGCTGAAGACGGCGACGGTCTCGACGCCCATCTCCTTGCACGCGCGGATGACGCGCACGGCCACCTCGCCGCGGTTGGCTATGAGAATCTTGCTGAACATGCTTTACCTATCTTTGCAGCGACCAACGATGGGGCTAGGCGTCTTTCTTGGGCATTAAAGCAATTGAGAACTCGCCGGACACGCACAGGGTATCGCCTACGAGCACCTTGCCCGAGGCGAAGTAGAACGGGCCCTTCTGACGGGTGAGCTCGCAGCGGATGGACACCTCGTCGCCGGGCACCACGGGGTGCTTGAAGCGAATCTTGTCCATGCTCGTGTAGAACGTGTCCTTGCCGCGCGTGGCCTCGGCGCCCACGAGCACGCAGCAGTTTTGCGCCATCATCTCGCACAGAATGACGCCCGGCACCACCGGGTTGCCGGGGAAGTGCCCCTGGAGGAAGAACTCGTCGCCGCGGACCCTGTAGGTGCCGCAGGCCACGCCGTCCACGACCTCGGAAGAATCTAAGAGAAGCATGGGCTCCCTATGCGGCAATATTTCTTTCAACTGTTCGCGATCCATGTGTCTCTCCCGATCGCGGATTGCTTTTCGCCGCGTTCTCCACAGGACTCGTCGCAAAGAACGCTCCGTGCACAGGACCTCATGTACGTCCAGTACACATCGGCCCTGTGCGCCTTGCGAAAAGCAATCCGTCTATTCCCAACGGTTTATAGGTCGTAATGCGTGACGCCTTTAGTAGATTCTAAAGAGCACGCGGCCGTATTCGACGAGGTCACCGTCGTTGGCGCAGATCTCGGCGATCTCGCCGTCGCACTCGGCCACGACCTCGTTCATGAGCTTCATGGCCTCGAGGATGCAGAGGGTCTCGCCCTTCTTCACCTTCGAGCCCACGTGCACGAACGGCTCGGCGCCGGGGGAGGGGGCCACGTAGAACACGCCCACCATGGGGGCGCATACCTCGGTGGCGCCGACAAGCGGCGCGGGCGCAGCGGGGGCCGGCGCAGCCGAGGTCTCGACGGCCGCAGCAGGCGCGGCCGGGGCCGGGGTGGCCGCCGGTGCCGCAGGCGCCGCGGGCCAGC
>CAKUKJ010000109.1 GCA_934662525.1 uncultured Coriobacteriales bacterium
ACAAGAAGACCAACGCCGCCGTGGCGATGCCGTACCCGTTCCCTTCCGACGGCTCCATCGACCCGGAGATGTTCGGTTCCTACGAGCTGCCCAACGGCGAGACCGCCCGCACCGCGTTCCAGATCATGAAGGAGCACGTGAGCGAGTGGACGCTCGACAAGGCCGCCGAGGTGTGCTGGCTCGAGGCCGACAAGATCGAGGAGGCCATCAAGCTCTACGTGGAGGGCTGCCCCAACGCGGGCGTGTCGCTGGGCGTTGCCACCGACCAGACCATCAATTCCGCGCAGGCCGCCCAGGGCGACGCCATCCTCGACATCCTCATGGGCTGCATCCGCCAGCCGGGTTCCATCGTGCAGGATCGCCCGTGCTACGTCGAGCCGTGCAACTACGTCGTGCAGCCGTTCGGCCTGCACCATCCCGACCACCCGCTGCGCATGCCTGAGGAAGAGGCCAACGCGCGCCTCGGCTATACCGAGCACAAGGGCCTGGGCCACTGGCTTGCCAGCCACATCCCCACGGTGCTCAAGGCCATCGAGACCGGCGAGCCCTACCGGCCGCGCATCTGGATCGAGCGCTCGGGCAACAAGCTTGCCATGATCGGCAACGCTCAGCGCTTCTACGACGCCATGATGACCACCGAGCTCAACGTGCACATGTACATGCACTGGACCACGACGAGCGTGTGCCTGGCCGACTACGTGCTGCCCACCGCCGAGTGGCTTGAGACCAACTACGCCCAGGACCGCCTGAACACCTACGGCATCCGTCGCGCCTGCACGCAGCTCTACGAGGCCGTGGACGAGTGCATGCACTGGTCGTGGCTGGCGGCCGGCCTTGCCAAGCGCGGCCACAAGCGCGCCATCGACTCGTTCGACCCCGAGGTGGCCGGCAAGTTCTACGGCACCTACTGGAAGACCTACGAGGAGTACATGGATTACGTGGGCTACTTCGTGGGCAGCTTCTACTACGGCACGGAAGACTGGGACTGGAAGACCTTCGAGGCGCAGGCCCCCAGCGAGTACCAGACCATCGAGGAGTACGCCGAGAAGTCGTACAACTCGCACCTGTTCACCGACGAGGAGACGGGCCTGCCCGCAGGCTTCCACACCACCTCCAAGCGCTGCGAGCCCTACTTCGACGGCAACATCCTGCTGGGCCTCACGGGTTCCATCGACGGCACGGGCACCATGGAGCCGGCCACCGACGTGTTCCCGCTGTCGAACAACTATAACCCGCTGCCCTACTACCTGGAGCCTTACGAGTCTCCCATCGAGGGCGACCCGGGCTACGACGCGGCCTACCCGTATACGCTGACCCAGGGACGCCTGCCCGTGTTCCACCACGGCACCGTGCGCAACAACCCCTGGACGCGCGAGCTCTACCCCGTGCCCGAGACGTGGATCAACCCCGAGACGGCGGCCGAGATCGGCGTGGAGGACGGCGACTGGCTGTGGCTCGAGAGCAAGCGCGGACGCACCCAGGGCCTCTGCCGTGTGACGAAGTCCGTGGCGCCCAAGGTCATCTACCAGGAGCGCTTCTGGTTCCCGGAGCTGCTTGACTCCGACGACCCCAACCGCGCCTGGCAGGCCATGAACATCAACCTGCTGACGCAGAACAACGACGAGTGCCCGTTCAATGACGTGTACGGCACCTATGTCCTGCGCGGCATCCAGATCAACATCACCAAGGCCGACTCCGCGCCCGAGGGCGTGTGGCTCGACCCGACAGACTTCACTCCGTGGCTGCCTGAGCCCTCGGAGAACACCGGAGGAGGTAATGCCGTCTATGCCGCGTAACTGCCTTATCATCAACCTGGACCGCTGCATCGGCTGCTATAGCTGCGAGTTGGCATGCAAGATGGAGAACGGCATCGCCCTGGGACATCACTGGAACAAGCTGTACCAGGTGGAGCCCTTCGGCGAGTTCCCCAACGTCAAGACCTGGTGGCTCTCCAAGCAGTGCCAGCAGTGCTCCGACGCCCCCTGCATGAACGTGTGCCCCACCGGCGCCTCCTACCGTGACGAGGAGGACGGCGTGGTGCTCGTGAACGAGGAGGCCTGCATCGGCTGCCAGCTGTGCATGGACGCCTGCCCCTACGGCGTGCGCGACTACAACGACGAGCTGGGCGTCGTGCAGAAGTGCACGCTGTGCAAGGACCTGCGCGAGCAGGGCGAGAAGCCCGCATGCGTGAAGAACTGCCCGGGCAAGGCTCGCTTCTTCGGCGACCTCGACGACCCCGAGTCCGACGCGAGCAAGGCGCTGGCCGCAGCCGACCCCGAGGCCGTCCACCAGCTGCCCGACACCGGCAACGGGCCTCTCACCTGCTACATCCTCTCGCCCAAGTTTGGCGAGTGGCGCTACGACGACTTTGAGGTCACGCTCAACAAGCAGGACAAGTACGTGACTACGGAAGGGTCCCTGGACTTCTAGGCGCTCGTGCTGGGCGGGATTACAGCACAGCATTCGCGGCGTTGGATGGTGGCTCACGTACCATCAGTACGCTACGCCACCATCCGCCTTGCGACTGCCGCACTGTGCCCCGCCTGAGGTCAAGGGCAAGGTCAGGGACTTAAGCGCAAAGTTTTGGCCAAACGCCTAAAGGTCCAGGACCGTGTGTGTTCTGCCCAAAGATCGGCGCTGTAGGGGGCAAGGCCGCTTCCTACAGCGCGGTCCTTTGGGCAGGGTTAATCGATCGGGTACGGGATGAGGAGAGCGCGTCATGATTACCAAGCAGGAGTTTTCCGAGTATTTGCAGGCGAGCGAGCAGACTTACACGTTCCTCTCGCAGATGCTGTTTCGCGAGCTCAACGAGGACGCCATCGCGGCGCTGAAGGCCCAGGAGTGGCCGCGCGACACGGGCAACGCAACGCTCGACCGCGGGTATGCGCAGGTCAGGCGCTTCTTCAACTTCGCCTCGGCCGACATCCGCACGCAGCTGGCCGTCGAGTACGCGCGCGTGTTCCTGGCGGCGGGCGTGTTCAGCCGTGAGAAGATGACCGCCGTGCCTTACGAGTCGGTCTTTACGAGCGAGGAGCACCTCGTGATGGGCGCCTCGCGTGACGATGTCGTGCGCCGCTTTGCAGCCGATGGCTTCAAGGTGAACCCCGACCTGCACGAGCCCGAGGACCACCTGTCGTTTGAGCTCGAGTATGTCTCGCATATGAGCGGGCGTGCCTTGGAGCTGCTGAGCGCCGGTGACTCCGAGGCGCTGGCGTCCAACATCGCGCGCCAGGTCGAGTTCATCGACGCGCACCTGCTCAACTGGGTGGGCGACCTCTATGAGACGGCGCGCGAATATGCCAAGACCACGTTCTACACGGGTATGCTGCTTGTGGCCATGGGCGCGGCCGAGCAGAGCCGCGACCTGCTGGCCGCGGTCGCCGATCAGCTGCAATCCGGTGAGGGCCTGCCTGAGGAGACGGTGGCGGACGGTTCGCTGCCCCTTGCTGTCGGCTGTGGCGACGGCTCCTCGTTGATGTGCGACGCGGCGGTGGCGTAGGCGATGAACTCGGCAGACCTCGTTGCGCTCCTCATCTCGCTTGTGGTTGCGCTTTTGCTTGCGTTTCCGCTTGCCAAGTCCCTCAAGGCACACCCGCTGCCGTTTTATCTTGCGGCCTTTGTGGCCGTGGGAGTCTATATCATCGCGGTGGTGACTGGCGTCGACCTCAACAATGTGCGCGGCATCACGTTTGTTTTCCAGAAGGGGTACCTCTCCTCGATCCTGCTCGGCATCGTGATGTTCACAGGCTGCCTGGACAGCGGCAGCGCCCTTAAGCGCAGGCTGCGCCCGGTGCGCGGCGAGCTTTCGGTGCTGTCGTTCATCTTCATCCTGGGGCACCTCGCGGTGTTTGTGCCCAGCTACGCGCCGCGCCTGCTCGACGGCTCCCATCTCAAGGCCAACGTCGTGGCCTCCATCGCCGTGGCGCTCGTGCTTGGCGTCATCTTCGTCGTGCTCGGCGTGACGTCGTTCAAGACCGTGCGCACCCACATGAACCCCAAGGTATGGAAGGCGATCCAGCGCTTCTCGTACCTCATGGTCGCCCTCTATATCGTGCATGTCGGGTTTTTCCTGGGCGGCTCGGCGCTCGGAGGCTCGGGCAGGGGCGTGGCCAGCTTCGCCGTGTATGCGGTGCTCGTGGTTCTCTATGCCGTGCTGCGCATTCGCAAGGCCGTGCGCGACAGCCGGGCATGCGGTCATGTGACGGCCTGCGAGGAGACGACGCCTGCGGCATAGGGATATGTTGGGGGTTCGGCCCGGGCGCGGGCCCGGTGCATCCTCGGCCCTCGCACGTATGACACGTGCTACCATGCGAATCCGACGTTGTTGCATCGAATTTGCTCGCTTGCCGGCGCGCCGGGCCGGGGCTGCTCGCATCGGTGCGCGCATTGGAGGGGGATGAGTTGTCATGAGTGGCCGGCACGTGGCTTCAAAATACACCGATGGCATGTATCGTCTTGCCGAGCAGTGGCCTTACCTGCGCTATCTTGGACTGGGTGCCTGGTGGGCGTGGATTTGGCTGTGCTACTCGGGCACGGGCCTCTACAGCCTGTGGCCTGCCGGCACCACCTCGATCGCCCGGCAGGTCGGCTCCATGTACCTCTATTCAACGCCCGCCATCATGTGCGTGCTGCTTGTGGCGGCGGCGCTGTGGCGCAAGGCAACGCCCCTGCTTGCAAAGCGCCCCCTGGTGGTCGGCGTGAGCTGCCTGGGTGTGCTTGGAAGCCTGCTCATCGCGTTCGCGCCGCAGCTGGCCCCCTTCCCCGCGTTCGGGCTGGGGGCGGTTCTCACGGGTGCGGGCACCTCGGTGCTTGCGCTCAAGACGGGCGAGGCCTACGGCACCCTTGGCGGCCGCGAGGTGCTTACGGCCGGCTACATCTCGCTGGTGTTTGCGGCGTTCCTCTATTTCATGGGCATCGGAATACCTCCCACGTGGCAGCCTTTCTTCATCGCATTGATGCCCCTGGTCAGTGCCCTGCTCTTCGCCATGCCCGGAGACGACCCCTTCCCGGCCGACGAGCTGCTCGTGGCACGCGAGCACGAGCCGCGCTCTCGGGGGCAGCGTCGCATGCCCGGCATGCGGTCCTACGCGCGCCTCGTCCTCGCTGCCGCGCTTGTGAGCGTCACGGCGGGCTTTGCGCGCGGCATCGCGTCGGCCTCGATGCCCGACGGCGGCTATGCCCAGACGGGTGCGGTCACGGCGTTTGCGGTGTGCGCGGCGGCCCTCGTCGTGTGCCTCATGGTCAACTCCGGCGACATCGTGCGCTCGGTGCGGAGCGTCTATGCCCTGCTTGTGGTGCTGGGCGTCGCCGTCGTCTTCGCGTCGGCGTTTGGCGTCAACCTCGTGTATCTGGGCATCGGCAAAGAGCTCCTGTGGATGATGTTCACCTGCCTCATGGCCTACACGGCGTTTCGCTTCGGGTTCTCGCCCGTGCACGCGTTTGGCATCGGCCAGGCCGTCTACCTGGGGTCGAGCGCGGCGTCGTGGGGTCTGGGCATCACATGCGCCGGGTTGCTCGACTCCCCGTCGACCCACCTCGTGGTCACGGCGGCCCTCATGTTCGCCATCGTGGCGCTCTTTGCGTTTGTCTTCACCGACTCCGACATCAAGTTTATCTTCACGTGGAAGCGCGAAGGCACTGCGTCAGGTCGAGGGGCGGGGGAGGCCCAGCCGCGCGTGGTGGAGGCCCCTGCCGTCGGCATGGCGGGCAACCTTTCGGTGTTTGACGGCCCTTCCTGCAGTGACGATTCCGTCTCCGCTTCCGGCGCGGGCGCCGAGCTTCTTGCCCTGGACCCCGCTGCCTTGGAGCGCGCCATCGCCGCCATTCCTGCCCAGGTAGGCGTGTCGGCCCGCGAGGCCCAGATCATGGCGCTCTTTGCGCAGGGCCGCTCGGCCAACTGGATTGCCGAGGACCTTGTCATCTCCAAAAACACCGTGCGCAGCCATATCCGCTCCATCTACACCAAGCTCGACGTCCACTCCCGCAAGGAGCTGCTCGCCAAGCTCGCGCAGGGGTAGGGGAGCGGAGGGGGGTGCAGGACTTACCCATCAAAACCCGCCTTGCGGCTTGTACGGGCTGCCGCAAGGCGGGTTTTCTTTTAGTACCTGTCGCGAGGTTCGCGGCGGTCGTCTGAGCTGCGGTCGTACCTGCCTCCCCGGTCGTCGCGTTCGCGGCGGTCGTAGCGGCCGCCGCGGCCATCCCGGTCGTACCTGTCGCGACCCTGCCCTCTGTCGCGCCCGCCAAAGTCGCGGTCGCGGCTTCCCCGGCGGTCGTCGTACCCGTCGCGGGCGTAGCGGTCGCCGCGATTGTTGCTGGGCCTGTTCGCATGGCGCTCGCCGCGCGTCTCGCGGCCGCGCTTGTACATCAGGCGCTCGGCATGCACGGTGCGGTCGATGCGCTCGACCTTGTGGATGCTCAGCTCGCCGGTCTTCTCGTCGATGTTGGCCGCTGCGCGGAAGACGAAGTCGTCGTCGGTGTACTCAAGCATGGCGATGCGCACCGGCTCGCCTGCGGCGTCGTAGTCCACCACGGCGCTGAACGACCCGGGCGTGCCGGGCATCTGGTCGGTCGTCTCGACGTGCAGGGTCAGGGCGACGTCTGCCTGCACCTTGTCTTGTGCTGCGGGGAAGGGCTCGACGCGGGTGAAGCCCACGCCCACCTCGGTCGCGCCCACCTGGATGGCACCGACCTGGCCGAACGTGTAACCCGACAGCTCGCTTGCCTGCACAAGCAACCCGTTGATGAGCTCGATAGCGCCCAGGAGCGCGTTGAGGAGCGGCTTTTGCACCTCGGCCACCTGGATGCGGGGCACGTCCTCGTCGTAGCCCTCGTCGGACTCAAGAACGCCTTCGCCGAACGGGAAGACGTAGGTGAGGGTCTCCACGCTGCTCACCTTCATGGTGCGGACGGGCACGAGCCCGCCCAGGCCGCAGGGGAATGCAGGCTGCTCTTCGCTGGGCTGCACCAGCGGGTCGGCCCAGCGCCTCTCGGTGATCTCGACCGTCTCCGTGCCATATGCGGCGTTGCTGCCGTGGAATTCCATGCGCTTTGTCCAATCGTCTGCTGCCCGGTAGTTTGCGGTAGTGTGCCAAAGGCAAACGAACCCAGGGTAGCGCATTCGTGTAGGCAAAGCGTGCGCAAACAGGCGATGTGAGGCCGTCTCACAAGTGAAACGCACTCGATGAGACCGCTGCCATATGTCTGCCTTGTCCTGGTATTATGCGGAGCGGAATTTTACAGACGCTCCGTCTGTTTGCGGTCAATT
>CAKUKJ010000110.1 GCA_934662525.1 uncultured Coriobacteriales bacterium
TGACGATGCAGCGCACCTGGGCGCGCAGCTCGTCGGCCTGGGCGATTTGCGCCGCGCTCGCCTGGGAGGCATCGCCGGCAAGCGCGGCAAAGGTGAGATCGCCCCTATGAGACGCGCTCACGACAAGGCCCGCCCCCCTGTCCGTCAGCACCGCGCGCACCGTCGCAGCTGCGCCGCCGTCGCCCAAAACGAGGCAGACAGACCCGTCGAGGTCGGCGTGAACCGAGTCAAGCTGCCTGGCAAAGCCGTGATAGTCGGTGTTGTCGGCAAAGAGCATGCCGTCCGCGCGCACGACGAGCGTGTTGGCGTTGCCGAGCCGTTCGACCGCCGCGCTGCGCTCATCGGCTACCTGGGCTGCGACCTTCTTATACGGGATGGTGACGTTGAGCCCCCGATAGCGCCTGGAGGCCAAAAGCGCCTCGACCTCGTCGCGCGGCACCTCGATGCGCTCGTAAGGGGCCGACCCCAGCAGCTCGTGGATGCGCGGGGAATGGCTATGGCCCAGCCTCTCGCCCACCAAACCAAACGTGAGGCCCCCCTCGCCTGCCAGCACATGCTTGTACAGGGGTGCCTCCCCTACCTCGGCGGCCACGGCTACACCAGCTCCGAATAGGTGCCGAGATACCTGAAGTCGTCGCAGAAGTCCTCGAGCTCGCACACGAGGCTCGTGAACTCGGGGGAATAGACCGACGCCTCGAGGTCGAAGTAGAACATGAACTCGAAGTCCTGGCCCAGGATGGGGCGGCTCTGGAGCTTCGTGAGGTTGATGTCGAGCGCGTAGAAACGGGCGAGCACCTTGTAGAGCGCGCCGGGCTCGTGCGGGGCCACCATCATGAGCGAGGTGCGGTCGGCCCCGGGGAACACCTGGAGGTCCTTTGTGATGCAGGCGAAGCGCGTGTAGTTGTTGTCCGAGTCGTTCACCTGGCGGTCAAGCACGTTGAGGCCGTACAGCTCGGCGCAGGCGCGGCTCGACAGCGCCGCCACGTCGGTGCGGCCCGACTCAGCCACCATGCGCGCGGCCTCGGCCGTGTTCGTGACGGGCGTCACCTTGACATGGGGCATCTTCTCAAGATAGCGGGCACATTGGCTGATGGCCTGCTGGTGGCTGAAGATCTCCGTGAGACCCTCGAGCGTGGCGCCGGGGTTGGCCAGCACGTTGTGGTCGACCTTGAGGCGGTAGGTCCTCACGATGTGGAAGTCGTGCTCCATCATGAGGTCGTACACGGCGTTGACCGTGCCTGCCGAGGAGTTCTCGATGGGAAGCACGCCGTAGTCGCATGCCCCCGACTCCACCGCCTGGAACACGCCCTCGAAGTTGCGGTAAAACGTGATGTTGGGGCGCTTGAAGATCTTCTCGGCCGCAAGCTGGGAATAGGCGCCGTCCACGCCCTGGCACGCGACGCTGGCAAACTGGGGGAAGAGCTTGGGCGTCGTCTCAAGCGCATGCGCGATGCTTTCGCGCAGCTGGCTGGTAGGGCGCATGCGGTGCTCCTGATAGGCGCTCGACACCTCCATGAGCAGGGAGAAGAGCACCGTTGCATAGCTTTTGAACTCCGGGTCGGCCTTGTCGGCGATGGCAGAAAGAATCTGGCGCTCTCGGCGCGGGTCCGTCACGCGCAGGCCGGCCTCGCGCTTGACGTCGCCGATGCGCGCCGCGATGTCCATGCGGCGCTCGAAGGCCTCGAGAATCTGGTTGTTGCAGCCGTCCATCTCCGCACGCAGGGCGTTGATGTCAGGTTGGTCGATGATGTTCGTGGGCACGGGGGCTCCGTTCGAAAAGTTGGGGGGGACGGGTGGCTTGGCGAAGAAAGACGGCGCCTAACCGAAGAGGGCGTGGACGCGCTCGAGCGCCTGGGGGTCGACCTCGGCGTCGCTCACGGGGCCGAGCATGCCGTCGGACGCCATGCAGTCGAGCACGGCAAGCGCCACGGCGGCCTCCATGACGGGCACCGCGCGCACGACGACGCAGGGATCGTGCCTGCCGGGGACGCTGAACGTGGCAGGCGAGCCCTCGACGATGTCGACCGTGTGCTGCTCGCAGGCGATGGAGGGCGTCGGCTTGAAGGCGGCGCGCACGATGACGGGCATGCCCGTGGTGATGCCGCCCAGGATGCCGCCCGCGTTGTTGGCGAGGCACGTCGCATGGCCCGCCTCGTCGAGGGCGATGGGGTCGTTGTTCTGCGAGCCATACATGTCGGCAACGGCAAAGCCCGCGCCGAACTCGACGCCCTTCACGGCAGGGATGCCGAAGACGACTTTGGCTATGGCGTTCTCGATGCCGTCGAACATGGGCGCGCCGACGCCTGCGGGCAAGCCCGCGCACGCGCACTCGATGATGCCGCCCACGGAGTCGCCCGCCGCGCGGGCCCCCGCGATGGCGGCCTGCATGGCAAGGCCGGCCTCGTCGTCGAGCACAGGAAACGTCTTGCCCATGAGCTGGGAAAACTGCACGTCAGAGCAACGGACGGGGTCAAACGAGGCGTCTTGGATCCCGGCAATGGAACGGATATGCGCCGCGACATGGACGCCCCGGCGCGCAAGCACCTGCAGGGCCACACCGCCGGCCATGCACAGGCACGCCGTCAGGCGGCCCGAAAAATGCCCGCCTCCGGCCACGTCCTGCTCGCCGTGCCAGCGAGCCTGGGCCGTGAGGTCGGCATGGCCCGGGCGAGGCTTGCACGCAATCTCGTCGTAGTCCACGGAGCGCGTGTTGGTGTTCTCGATGACCATGGCCAGAGGTGCCCCGCAGGAACGCCCCTCATGGTTGAGGCCGGAGAGCACATGCGGCGCGTCGGCCTCTCGACGCGGTGTGGACCAGGCGTTTTTGCCGGGCGCGCGTCGTGCCATGAAAGCCGCGAGTGCGTCGAGGTCGACTTGCTCGCCCGCCGGCAGGCCGTCCACCACGACGCCGATGGCCGCAGAGTGAGACTGGCCGAATATCTGCACACGCAAGGAGGTGCCAAACGAAGACGACATGCTAGGCCTGCGCCTCCTCGACGTTGACGACGCCGCCCAGGCGGGCGAAGTCGCTGAAGAAGCCGGGATAGGATTTGTTCACGGCCTGTGCCCCCTCGACGCAGACGGCCCCGGAGGCCTGCACGCTTGCGACAGCGGCGGACATCGCGAGCCTGTGGTCGTTGTGCGAACGCACCCGGCCCGCCCGCAGCGCTGCGGCGCCCATGCCGCCCCGGCCATGGATGACGAGACCGTCGGGCAGCTCCTCCAAGTCGATGCCGAGGCGCTCAAGCAGCTCCGAGGTCGTCTGGAGCCTGTCAGACTCCTTGATGCGCAGGCGCGCAGCGTTGTACACGCGCGTCGTTCCAGCGGCGCATGCGGCGACGACGGACGCGACAGGCACGAGGTCGGGCACGTCGGACGCGTCAAGGTCAATACCGCGGAGACACCCCTCAGGCGGTCGCACCGTCGCCGTGCCCATGCCCTCGTCGCACACAACCCGGGCACCGAAGCGCTCTAGGATGTCGAGGATGGCCTTGTCACCCTGCGCCGAGGAAAAATCGAGCCCGGTGACGCTCACGCCGTCTCCCCCGAGCGCCCCCGCGCACAGCCAGAAGGCCGCATTGGACCAATCGCCCTCAACTTTAAGCTGAGGTTGAGCATGATAGGTTTGACCCCCAGGGACTTTGAACTCCGTGAGAGCCGCAGCCTTTCCATCAATGTCAACTTCATAGTGAGACTCTATGACCTCGACACCGAAGACATTCAGCGTGCGCAGGGTCATGTCAATATAGGGGCGAGACTCCACAGCCCCATGCAGGCAGACCGAACCGCCCTCCTCAAGCAGGGGGAGAGCGAGGAGCAGCCCCGTCACAAACTGCGAGGACACATTGCCCGCGATAAGGAACCTTCCACCCTCAAGTGTACCTTGAATCTCAAGCGGCCATGCGCCTTGGGGCGTCAACCGGACTCCATGCCCCTCAAGCTCCTCGCGCAAAGGCGACAGCGGGCGCTCGGGGAGGCGACCTTGGCCGTCAATCACCGCATGGGCTCCGAGTGCGCAGGCCACAGGCAGCATGAAGCGCAGCGTGCTGCCCGACTCGCAGCAATCGAGCGCGCACGTCTGCCCGGCCAAGGCCGCCCTGTCGATGGGCGTCACATGCAGCACGCCGCCGCGACGCACGATGCGCGCGCCGAGGGCCTCAAGACAGGCCTGCGTGGCCTCGATGTCCTTGCTCGTGGTGCCGCACTCGATGTCGCAGGGCCCGTCGGACAGCGCCGCGCAGATGAGCATGCGGTGGGCGGCGCTCTTTGAGGCGATTGCGGGAATCGAGCCGCTCAGAGCGCCCGGCCCCATCGTGGCGACAAGCTCGGTCTTCGCAGGACCGTGCGCCAGGCCCGCGCCCTCTTCGGCCAGCTTGCCCGTGCGGTCGGCGCATCCCAGCTCCATAAGCTCGCCGAAATCAGGCATGCTCACACGGCGCACCTCGCACGCCCCGATGCCGCGCACGGCCACGATGTCGATGTGGTCGCCGACGCGTTTCTTGTCGCGCAGGGCAGCGGCGGCAATCTCCTGGGCCGTGCGCGCCGTGCCGCACGGCAGCCCATGCACGGCAAGCATGGCCTCGATGCGTCGGGCGTCATCCGCAGCGCAAAGGCCCTTGGCGGCACAAGCGCGGGCCATGACGGCAAGCCCGGCGGCAACGGCGTGGCCGTGCGTCACCTTGAAGTCGCTCAGCAGCTCGATGGAATGCGCCGCAGTGTGCCCGAGGTTGAGCAGCTTGCGCATACCCGCCTCCCGCTCGTCGGCCTGCACCACGTCGCGCTTTATGGACACGCAGCGCTCCACAACGCGACGCTCCTGTCCCGCCAGGGGCTCCATCAACCAGCCGTAAAGCTCGGGGTCGCACATAACGCCGTACTTCACGACCTCGCCCATGCCGTCGCTCACAAACTCGGCAGGCAGCGTCTTGAGGCACCCGAGGTCGCAGACGACAAGCTTGGGCTGGTAGAAGGCGCCCACGAGGTTCTTGCCCTCAGGCAGGTCGACGGCGGTCTTGCCGCCCACGCTTGAGTCCACCATGGCGAGCAACGACGTGGCCACCTGCACGAGGTTGCAGCCGCGCATATAGCTCGCCGCCGTGAAACCCGCAAGGTCGCCGATGACGCCGCCGCCGAGGGCGACGACCGTGCTTTGGCGCGTAAGGCCCAAATCGGCGCAGCGCCTGACAAGCCGCCCGAAGCTCTCAAGCGACTTGGTCTTCTCCCCCGCAGGGAGCACTTCGAGGTGCACCTCGAAGCCGGCACCGGCCAGGGCGACGCTCACCCGCTCGGCATAGAGGGGTGCGACGTTGGAGTCGCTCACAAGCAGCACCTGGGAATCTGCCGAGGGCGCCGCCTCGCGCACAAGCGAGCCGAGCCTGTCGAGCAGGCCCTCCCCCACCAGCACGTCGTAGCTGCCCGAGGCGCTCACGTGCACGCGGTCGCAATCGCAGGTCGCAGTCATCTAGGCGCTCCTCTCGGTCTTGCCGCGCCGCTCGGCCATCTCCTTGGCCCGACGGCCGTCGGCCAGCAGCCTGCGCATCGTGTCGGCGTCGCGCGCCGCAAGGGCGTCGCGGTATTCGTTCAGGCTCGCGATGATGGTGTCAAGCTCGAAGAGCAGGTTGTCGGCGTCGTCGAAGAACAGCTCCGTCCACATGTTCTCGTTGAGCCACGCCACGCGCGTGAGGTCCTTGTAGCTGCCGGCTGAAAAGCCCTTGTGGCCCTGCGCCGTGGGACTCTTGATGAACGCGTTGCTCACGACATGGGCCAGCTGCGACGTGAAGGCGATGCGACGGTCGTGCTCCTCGGGGGTGCTCACGCAAATGGAGCCGAAACCAGCCGGGCCCAGCAGGTCTTTGATGCGCTCGAACAGCGCCATGTCGTCGACGCGCGGCGGGCAGATGACCATGGGCGCGTTGTGGAAGAGGTTCTCGCGCGTGTATTTGTAGCCCGAGTACTGCGTGCCAGCCATGGGGTGGCCGCCCACGAACGTAAAGCCGTGAGCCTCGGCGATGGGCATGCACCCCTCGCACACCTCGCGCTTGACGCCTGCCGTGTCGATGACCAGGCAGTCCTTGCGGACGCGCTCGGCGTTCTCCTCAAGCCAGGCGATGCAGCCCGCCGGATACAGCGCGAGCAGGACAAGGTCGCACATGGGCACGCTGTCGGGCCCGAGCACACCCTGGATCGTCTCGTCGATGCTGGCCACGGCCATCGTGTCCGCGTCGATGTCGAAGGCAAGGACGTTCCACCCGGCGGCATGGTAGGCCTTCGCGAAAGAGCCGCCGATGAGTCCCAGCCCGACGATGCCGACGGTGGGCGCGTTCTCGTTCTCAGCCATCTGCGCCCTCCCTAATCAGCCGTCACGACGTCGCGGATGGCGCGTACCTTAGGCATGAGCTCGGCGAACTGCTCAGGCAGAAGCGCCTGAGCCCCGTCGGACCACGCCGCCTGGGGGTTGTCGTGCACCTCGATCTCCAGGCCGTCGGCCCCGCAGGCCGTGGCCGCAAGCGACATCGGCCCCACATAGCGCGCGTAACCCGTGGAATGGCTTGGGTCGGCGACCACGGGCAGGTGGGAGAGGTAATGCAGCACAGGCACCGCGTTGAGGTCGAAGGTGTTACGCGTGCGCGTCTCATAGGTGCGGATGCCGCGCTCGCACAGGATGACGTTGGGGTTGCCCTCGCTCATCACGTACTCGGCGCTCATGAGCAACTCGTCGATGGTGCCGGCCAGGCCGCGCTTGAGCAGCACCGGCTTGCCGGCGCGGCCCACCTCGCGCAGCAGGTTGAAGTTCTGCGTGTTGCGCGCGCCGATCTGCCACACGTCGATGTCGTACTTGAGGAAGAGGTCGACCTGGCGTATGTCCATGATCTCGGTCACGATGGGCATGCCGAGCTCGGCACGGGCCTGGCAGAGCAGGTCGAGGCCCTCCTCGCCCATGCCCTGGTTGGCATAGGGGGAGGTGCGGGGCTTGAAGGCGCCGCCGCGCAGCATCGTGGCCCCGGCGGCTTTCACGGCGCGCGCGATCTCGATGAGGTTGGGGCCCTCGACCGAGCACGGGCCGGCGATGACCTGGAACTCGCCCGCGCCGATGGCGATGCCGGGCGCGACCTGCACCTTCGTGTCCATCGGGTGGAACTTGCGGTTGGCGGCCTTGAACGGCTCGGTGACGCGCGTGACC
>CAKUKJ010000111.1 GCA_934662525.1 uncultured Coriobacteriales bacterium
ATGTAGGGCATGTCCTCGATGGGCAGGATGCGCGAGATGACACCCTTGTTGCCGTGGCGGCCGGCAATCTTGTCGCCCTGCTGAATCTTGCGGCGCTGGGCGACGTAGACGCGCACGAGCTCGTTGACGCCGGGGGCAAGCTCGTCGCCGTTCTCGCGGCTGAAGCGCACGACGTCGATGACGCGGCCGTAGGCGCCGTGAGGCATCTTCAGCGAGGTGTCGCGCACGTCGTGGGCCTTCGCGCCGAAGATGGCGCGCAGCAGGCGCTCCTCGGCGGTGAGGGCGCTCTCGCCCTTCGGGGTGACCTTGCCGACCAGGATGTCGCCGGCGGTGACTTCGGCGCCGATGCGGATGATGCCGTCGGCGTCGAGGTTTGCGGTCATGTCCTCGCCCAGGTTGGGAATCTCGCGTGTGATCTCCTCGGGGCCGAGCTTGGTGTCGCGGGCATCGATCTCGTGCTTGGAGATGTTGATCGTCGTCATGAGGTCCTGCTGGACGACGCGCTCCGAGACGATGATGGCGTCCTCGTAGTTGTAGCCTTCCCAGGGCATGTACGCCACGGTCAGGTTCTGGCCCAGAGCCAGCTCGCCCTTGTCGGTGGAGGGGCCGTCGGCGAGCACGTCGCCCTTGTGGACCTCCTGGCCGGTGTAGACGAGGGGCTTGTGGTTGATGCAGGTGCTCTGGTTGGAGCGCTGGAACTTCGGCAGCTTGTAGGTCTGCACGGTGCCGTCGTTGGCACGCACGCGAACCTGCTGGGCGTCGGCGTACTCGACGACGCCGTCTTCCTTGGCGCGCAGGATGTCGCCGGAGTCGACGGCGGCGCGCAGCTCCATGCCCGTGCCGACGTAGGGTGCGGCGGGACGGATGAGCGGCACGGCCTGACGCTGCATGTTTGCACCCATGAGGGTACGCTTGGCGTCGTCGTGCTCCAGGAACGGGATGAGCGTCGCGGCGATGGAGATCATCTGGCGCGGGGAAACGTCCATGTAGTCGACCTCGGACACCGGCACCTCGGCGGGCGTGCCGAAGTCGCCGTAGAAGTCCTTGGTACGGGCGATGACGTGCGTCGCGGGCTTGACCTCGCCGGTCAGCGGGTCCACGGTGATGAACTCGCGCGTGTTCTCATCGAAGCGCTCCGCTGCCTGAGCGATGACGTGGCTCTCTTCCTCGTCAGCGGTCATGTAGTCGATGTCATCGGTAACCTTGCCGTCGACGACGCGGCGGTAGGGAACCTCGATGAAGCCGAACTTGTTGACGCGGGCGAAGATGGCCAAAGAGCCGATAAGGCCGATGTTGGGGCCTTCCGGCGTCTCGATGGGGCACATGCGCGAGTAGTGCGAGTTGTGGACGTCGCGGGCCTCGGTGGGGACGTTGGTGCGGCGGGAAGAGCCGGTCTTGTGGCCGGCGACACCGCCCGGGCCCAGGGCCGACAGACGACGCTTGTGCGTGAGGCCGGCCAGGGGGTTGTTCTGGTCCATGAACTGAGACAGCTGGCTGGAGCCGAAGAACTCCTTGATGGAGGCCACGATCGGGCGGATGTTGATCAGCGACTGGGGCGTGATCTCGTCGATCTCCTGGGATGCCATGCGCTCGCGCACGACGCGCTCCATGCGCGACAGGCCCACGCGGAACTGGTTGCCGATGAGCTCGCCGACGGTGCGCACGCGGCGGTTTCCGAAGTGGTCGCGCTCGTCGACGACGTAGCCCTCAAGGCCGTCGTGCAGATTGATGAGGTAGCGCAGGGCGGCGATGATGTCCTCGGGCGTCAGGACGTAGACGTCGGAGTCGACGTTGAGACCGAGCTTCTTGTTGAGCTTGTAACGGCCCACCGACGCGAGGTCGTAACGCTGCTGGTTGAAGAACAGGCCGTCGAGCAGGGCCTTGGCCGAGTCGAGCGTAGGAGGCTCGCCGGGGCGCTGCTTCTTGTAGAGCTCGACAAGGGCGTCTTCGCGCGTGGTGGTGGTGTCGCGCGCGAGGGTGCGCTGCACCATGGGGCAGTCGCCGAGAAGCTCGACGATCTCCTCGTTGGTCTGGGCAATGCCGAGGGCGCGCAGGAACATCGACGCGGGCTGCTTGCGCTTGCGGTCGATGCTCACGACGATCGTGCCGCGCTTGTCGGTCTCGAACTCAAGCCAGGCACCGCGTGTGGGGATGAACTGCACGCGGTAAATGAGCTTGTTGGCGTCAATCTCGCGGAAGTAGTACACGCCGGGCGAACGGACGAGCTGGGAGACGACGACGCGCTCCGTGCCGTTGATGATGAAGGTGCCGCGATCGGTCATGAGCGGGAAATCACCCATGAAGACGACCTGCTCCTTCATCTCGCCCGTCTCCCTGTTGGTGAAGCGAACCTCTGTCAGCAGGGGGGCCTGATAGCTGATGTCTTTGGCCTTGCACTCGTCAACCGTGTGCTTGGGGTCGCCGAACTCATGGGCGCCAAACGTGACCTCAAGGGTCTTCGTGGCGTTCTCGATGGGAGAGACGTCCTTGAACGCCTCATCGAGCCCGGTCGACATGAACCTGTTGAACGATTCCTTCTGCACCGAAATCAGGTTGGGGAGCTCCATGACAGGCGGGATGCTCCCGAAGCTGATCCTCTCACGGTACGAACCCGTGGGATTGGGTGCGATTTCGAGGTTAGCCACTCGGCGATGCCTCCTTCGAGTAGAGAAATGGCATTTTACGCGCAATCCTTAATTGTAAAGCAAATTTTTTTGAATGCAAAGGTCATCCAGCCGACGCCATCAATCCCCCGTATACAAAAAAACGGAGCCCGGAAACCCGGACTCCGCCTTTGCAAACCAGTAAGTAGAAGAAAGACTACTTAACGGACGCGGTAGCGCCAGCCTCTTCGAGCTTGGCCTTGGCCTCGTCGGCCTTCTCCTTGTTGACGCCCTCGAGCAGGGTCTTGGGAGCGCCGTCGACGGCCTCCTTGGCCTCCTTGAGGCCCAGACCGGTGAGCTCGCGGACAACCTTGATGACGGCGATCTTGTTGGCGCCGAAGGACTCGAGGACCACGTCGAACTCGGTCTTCTCCTCCTCAGCGGCAGCGCCAGCGCCGGCAACAGCGGCCACAGCCACGGGGGCAGCGGACACGCCGAAGACATCCTCGAGCTCGTGAACGAGCTCGGAAAGCTCAATCGCCGTCATGCCCTTAAGGGTCTCGACGATCTCTTCCTTGGTGACAGCCATTCTAAAACTCCTTCTGATGCTATGCCGCAGATGCGACAGGCGATGTAAAAAGTTTGAAGGCTAGGCGGCTATTAAGCAGCCTGCTCCTTCTGCTCGCGGATAAGGTCGATAACGCGGGCAATCTGAGACATGGGGTTGAGCATGGTAGCCAGAATCGTGCCGAGAAGCTGATCGCGACCGGGCAGGTCGGCAATAGCGTTGGCAGTAGCCTCGTCACACACAGCGCCGTCGACGAGACCGCACTTGATCACGACGGACTTGTTCTCCTTGGCGAAGTCCTTGATCACCTTACCGGCGCTTGCAGGATCCTTCTCAAAGAAGACATAAGCGTTGGTGCCGGTGAGCATCTCGCCCATATCGGGATTGGACGTATCGGCCAGAGCGCGGTTCACAAGGTTGTTCTTGTAAACAGAGCACTTGGCGCCGTTCTCACGAAGGCTCTTGCGAAGAGTGCTGAAAGCCTTCACGGTCAGGCCGCGGTAATCGATGACGAAGAAACCGGCGTTGTTGCCGAGATCCTCGGTGATTGCAGCAACCTGGTCAATCTTTTTCTGAGTGGGCATATCGTTGCACCTCCTTTCCTCGTGCGCGACCAGCCGGAAAGCTTGTGGCAGGCCGCATTCACAAGGAATGAAAACGGCCCCCCGCGCCACAAAGACACAGGAGGCCGTAAGGTACAAACCTTTGACCACCTAGGCAGGAGGGTCGCCCCATTATGTCCTCAAGGACACCGGCCGTCTTTGGCAGCGGATCGCATCACGTTGATATGCTTGCTGTTTGCAAGCCTGTGTATTAAAGCATAAAAAAGGCCCTGCTCCCCCAAAAACTGGGAACAGGGCCCAAGCAACACCTTATGAGCACAAGCTCTACTCAGCGGCAGCATCCATGAAGTTGCGCACCACAGCGGAATCGACCTTGATGCCGGGGCCCATGGTCGTGGTGATGGTGACGGACTTGATGTAGCGGCCCTTGGCGGTGGAGGGCTTGACGCGGAGGATCTCAGTCATGAGCGCGCCATAGTTCTCCACGAGCTGCTCGGTGGTGAAGGAAGCCTTGCCCATGGGGATGTGGCAGATGCCGTAACGGTCGGCGCGGTACTCGACGCGGCCGGCCTTGAGCTCGGAGACCATCTTGGCGACGTCCATGGTCACGGTGCCCAGCTTGGGGTTGGGCATGAGGCCGCGGGGGCCGAGGATCTTACCGATGCGGCCGACCTTGGCCATCATGTTAGGCGTGGCGATAGCGGCGTCGAAGTTGATCTCGCCCTTCTGAATCTGAGCGACGAGCTCGTCGGAGCCGATGACGTCGGCGCCGGCAGCCTCAGCCTCGCGGGCCTTGTCGCCCTCGGCAAAGACGGCGACGCGGACGGTCTTGCCGGTGCCGTGGGGCAGGGCGATGGAGCCGCGGATGTTCTGGTCGGCCTTGCGGGGGTCGATGCCGAGCCGGAAGTGAACCTCGACGGACTCGTCGAACTTGGCAGAAGCGGTCTCCTGGGCCAGCTTCACGGCCTCGACGGGAACATAGAGCTTCTGGGAGTCGATCTTGGCAGCCTGCTCGTTGTAACGCTTGCCGTGCTTAGGCATGGTGTTTCCTTTCGTGGTTGTGTCGGGTCCCTCTTGGGGCTCTCCCACTGGCGGCTAAAAGCCGTTGGGTATACGAACTACTCGGCGACGGTGACGCCCATGGAACGGGCGGTGCCGGCGATGATGCTCATGGCAGCCTCAATGCTGTTGGCGTTGAGGTCGGGCATC
The DNA here is from genome assembly GCA_934662525.1 of uncultured Coriobacteriales bacterium. Taxonomy (GTDB): domain Bacteria; phylum Actinomycetota; class Coriobacteriia; order Coriobacteriales; family UMGS124; genus UMGS124. The sequence goes on from CAKUKJ010000111.1 coordinate 4,944, forward strand.
TTGGTCTCAGCAATCTGACGCAGTTGCTCCTGCGTAAGCTGGGCGACCTTGTCGGCCTGGGGCTTTGCGGAGCCGGACTTGATGCCGCAAGCCTGCTTGATCAGGACGGCTGCGGGAGGGGTCTTCGTGATGAACTCGAAGCTCTTGTCCTCGAACACCGTGATCTCGACAGGGATGATGGTGCCGGCCTTGTCAGAGGTGCGGGCATTGAACTCCTTGCAGAACGCCATGATGTTGACGCCCTTGGAACCCAGGGCAGGACCGACGGGAGGAGCAGGGTTGGCTGCGCCAGCCGGAATCTGGAGCTTGATGAAACCAGTTACCTTCTTCTTGGGGGCCATATGAGATCCTCTTTCATATATGACTCGCGACCAATGATATATCTCATAAGTACACGCCACCTTGCGGCGACGTGCACTCAATGGGATCGAACTTAGTTGATTGAGGCTATCTGATCGAAGCTCAGCTCGACAGGAGTCTCGCGACCGAAAATTGTAACGCTAACGCGCACCTTGCCAGCCTCAGGATTGACCTCCGTCACGATACCGTCGAAATCAGCGAGCGGGCCGGACTTGACCTTGACGGTCTGCCCGACCTCGACATCGACGGAGGTATGGCGCACAGGGGTACCCGCATCGTCACGATGCATGATGGAATTGAACTCATCGCGCGTGAGCGGCACGGGCTTGTTGTTGTCTGCGCCCACGAATCCCGTGACACCCGGAGTGTTGCGAACGATGGACCAAGTGTGGTCGTTCATCTCCATGCGCACAAGAACATAGCCGGGAAGCACCTTGGAATCCTTGACGGTGCGCTGACCGCCCTCCTTGACCTCCGTGACCTCTTCAGTGGGAATCTGGATGTCGACGATGGACTTGGAGAGGCCATTCATCTCGATACGGTGCTGAAGGTCGGCCTTGACCTTGTTCTCGTAACCTGAATACGTATGGACAACATACCAACGCTTAGCCATGACTTACCTCAATCCCTGGTAGGCGTAGAGCACAGGAACAATGACTGCGTCTACAACAGCGATAAGGACGCCGAAGAACACAAGCATGCCAAGAACAGCGCCCGTATACTTGACGAGCTCGTCTTTCGTGGGCCACGTCACGCGCTTGATTTCTGACTTGACGCCCTTGAAGTAGGTACGGGCTCGCTCGACCAGGCCGGGCTTCTTGTCCTTGGAGTCCTTCTTCTTAGGCGCGGTCTCCGCAGGCTTCTTGCCCTCAACGCCAGAGACGTTCTTGGATTTGCTAGATGCCATAAGGTCGTCCTTAATCACCGGAGAGCAAAATACGACAGACATAAAAAGACTCGCCCATCTTTCGACGGACGAGTCGATTAAATACTGGCAGGCCAGGAGGGACTCGAACCCCCAACAAACGGTTTTGGAGACCGCCGCTCTACCATTGGAGCTACTGGCCTAGAAACGGTACGACTCGCCGAATACTAACGAGTCTCGCGATGAAGCGTGTGGTGACGGCACCAAGGGCAATACTTCTTGAACTCCACACGGTCGGGAGTCGTTGCCTTGTTCTTGGTCATGGTATAGTTGCGGCGCTTGCACTCGGTGCAAGCGAGGGTAACCATAGTGCGCATTCGATCCTCCTGAAAAAACAAGCTCCATCTGTGGAGCACGTTGGATAACTTTACACTCTGTGTCGCTGTATGTCAACGAACAATCCCACGCATACAATTTCGACACGAGTTGCTTGGTCGAAGACACACAGAGACACAGAAACAAAAGAAGCCCGACACCTTTCGATGCCGGGCTCCAGCAAAGCAAGAAAGCGAGACTACTCGATGATAGTAGAAACGCGGCCCGAACCCACGGTGTGGCCACCCTCGCGAATAGCGAAGCGCAGACCCTCCTCCATGGCGATGGGGTGAATCAGGGTACCAGTGATGGTCACGTGGTCACCGGGCATGACCATCTCGGTGCCCTCGGGCAGGTCGACGCGACCAGTGATGTCAGTGGTACGGAAGTAGAACTGGGGACGATAGCCCGTGAAGAACGGGGTGTGACGGCCGCCCTCGTCCTTGGTCAGGATGTACATCTCACCGGTGAACTTGGTGTGAGGATGAACCGAACCGGGCTTGCAGAGAACCTGGCCGCGCTCGATGTCCTCGCGCTTGATGCCGCGGAGCAGGACGCCGACGTTGTCGCCAGCCTGGCCCTCGTCGAGGCTCTTGCGGAACATCTCGATGCCAGTGGCAGTGGTGG
>CAKUKJ010000112.1 GCA_934662525.1 uncultured Coriobacteriales bacterium
GGCGAAGCGGCTCTGATCAAAGTCGCCCACCTCGGGCGTGGTGATGAAATAGGTGCCCTTGTCTTGGGGCTTGTGGTCGGCGCAGCCGCAATCGCACATGGTGGATAGCCTTTCGCACTTGTTGCCGAGCCCTGCCCGGCCCGGCGTTTTCTAGACAGATGGGATTATCGTAGCATCGCCCGACTCGCATCGCCGCGCAAAAAGAAAGGGCCCACCAGGTTTCCCGCCCAGTGAGCCCTCCAACTCGCAATGGGAACGCGCACCGGGGCGCCCCCCTTCGCGCGCTTGTTTATGCCTGCGCGGGAGCAACCGCCGCAGCGGCGGCCTTCGCCTCAGCCTCGCCCTTCTTTTTTGCAGCCATCTCCGCCTTGAGTTTGGCGGCCTTTGCGGCCTTCTCCGCCGCCGCCTGCTCGCGGCGGGCGCGCTCCTCGGGCGTCACCTCGTACACCTCGACCACGCGCTCCTGGGCGGCATCGGTGTAGTGGTTGAGCATGGAGAGCGCACCCTCGTGGCACGCCTCGATGCAGCTGCGGCACTGGATGCAGCGGAACCTGTCGATAGACCAGGTCAGGGCCTTGCGATCGACCTCAAGCGCCTGGGTGGGGCACACGTTGGCGCACAGGCCGCAATAGCGGCACGAGTCGGGCTCTATATGCACGCGTCCCTTCGTCTGCTCGAAGAAGCGGGGTTTCTCAAGCGGGTAGAGCTTGGTCGCAGGCTTGGAGAAGAGACTTTTGAGCGTCATGCGCCCAAGCTTGAACTCTGCCACAGTACGATGCCTCCTTTAGCGCTCGGTGCAGCTGATGCACGGGTCGATGGTCAGGATGATGTTGGGGACGTCGGCCAAATCGCAGCCGGCAAGGGCGCCCACCATACCAGGAATGTTGGCGGATGTGGGCGTGCGCACGCGGAAACGGTCGAGAAACTTCGTGCCGTTGCCGCGCACATAGTAGAACGCCTCGCCGCGCGGCTGCTCCACGCGCATGAAGGCCGACGAGCCCGCCTCGGGGTTGCCTTTGACCTCCGCAAGCACCTCGCCTGCGGGGATGCGGCCCACCATCTCGTTGATGATGTCGATGGACCGGCGCACTTCCTCGATGCGCACCTTGCAGCGGGCGTAGCAATCGCCCTCGGTGGACACGATGGGATGGAACTCGTAAAGCTTGGAGTAGCCGTCGATGCCCGCGGCGCGCACGTCCATCTCCACGCCGCTCGCACGCCCGAAGGGGCCGACGCAGCCGTAGTTGATGGCGTCCTGCTTGGAGAGGTATCCAACACCGCACATGCGGTTCTTCACCGAGTCGTCCATGAGGAAGGTGTTCGCAATCTGGTCGTACTCGTCGCGCAGGCTCGCAAGCACGCCGCAGATGGCGTTGAGCTCGGTGTTCTCGATGTCCTTGAAGACGCCGCCCGGGGTGCAGACCGACAGGATCACACGTCCGCCGGCGGTCTTCTCGAAGATGTCGAGCACCTTCTCGCGCAGGCGCCAGCTGTGCATGAAGAGGCTCTCGAAGCCCATGCCGTCGGCCGCAAGGCCCAGCCACAGCAGGTGCGAGTGGATGCGCGACAGCTCATGCCAGATGACGCGCAGATACTGGGCTCGCTCGGGCACCTCGATGCCCATGAGCCGCTCGACGGCCTGGCTGTAGCCCATCGAGTGCCCGAAGCTGCAGATGCCGCAGATGCGCTCGGCCACGTGCACGAAGTGCTTGTAGTCGCGCTTCTCCACAAGCTTCTCGAGGCCGCGGTGCACAAAGCCGATCTGCGGCACGGCCTCAACCACGCGCTCGTCCTCAAGCACGAGGTCGAGGTGGACGGGCTCGGGCAGCACGGGATGCTGCGGGCCAAAGGGCATGACGGTCCTGGTAGCCATGGCGGCCTCCTATTCCGCCGCCGCAGCGGGCTTGGCGGCTGCGGCAGGCTTCTTGGCGGCCTTGCCCTCGGGGGCCTGGGCCATGGGTGCGGGAATGTGCAGGTGGTAGAAACCGCCGCGGTAGTCGAGGTTCATGTTCGTGACCGTGAGGCCGTAGAGGTCGTGCATCTCGTTCTCGAACATGAAGGCCGCCGGGTACACGGCCCCCACGCTGGGAATCTCGTCGGCGCCGGTCACGCAGACGCGCACGTTGGCGACCTCGTTGGTCGCGTCGTCCACGAACGTGTACACGAGCTCGAACGCGTCCTCGTCGTTGCGGGAGGCGCAGCACTGCGAGAAGCGCCAGCCGTGGTTCTTGTACTGCTGCGCGACCCCCACAAGCTCGGCCAGAGTGGTCTCGATGAAATCTACCTGTGCCATGCTTTAGGCCTCCTCGTGGGCGACGTTCGCCTCATGGGCGATGGTCTCGTCTTGCTGGGGCGTCATGTGGACGCGGCGCAGCGTGTCCTCCTGCTCGCCGGAGGCGCTCATGTGGCCCTCGGGCAAAGGCGCCCCGGCAGCGAGCGCTGCACGCTTCTCCTCGAGCACGGCCAGCCCCTTCACCACGCCGTCGATGATGGCCTGGGGGCGCGCGGCGCATCCGGGCACGTAAACGTCGACCGGGATGACCTTGTCCACGCCGCCTTTCACGTTGTAGCAGTCGTGGAAGATGCCGCCCGAGCAGGCGCAGATGCCAACCGCGACAACGACCTTGGGCTCGACCATCTGGTCGTAAATCTGCTTGATAACGCCCTCGGCCTGCTCGTTCACCGATCCCGTGACCAGGAAGATGTCGGCGTGCTTGGGGTTTCCCGTGTTGATGACGCCGAAGCGCTCCACGTCGTAGAGGGGCGTGAGGCACGCCAGGACCTCGATGTCGCAACCGTTGCAGCTCGCGCCGTCGTAATGAATGAGCCACGGGGACTTGCTTGCGAAAGACATGTGCCCCCTCCTAGAAGATGATGACGCCGCTGTTCAGGAAATAGAACAGCGAGAAGTTGACGATGCTGGCGACCAGGGCGACGCCCCAGGAACCTTTGAGCATAACCTGCCACTTGACGCGGGCGAAGTTGTTGTCGATCCAAATCTCGGCAAACCACACGATGGCCACGACCACGATGGCAAGCAGGATGGAGAGCGGGTTGGAGTTGACGAAGAACATGCCCACCCAACCCAGGAAGAGCACGTTCTCGTACCAGTGCGTGACCTCGACGATGGCAAGGGTGCGGCCGCTCATCTCGGTGGTGGCGCCGCGCACGAGCTCCTGATGGGCATGGTGCGCCATGGAGAGGTCGAACGGCGACTTGCGCAACTTGATGGTGAGCACGAAGAGCAGGCCACAGAAGATGAGGGGCTGGCAGACGGCGAGCGTGGCGTCTCCCTCAAAGAGGGAGGACACGCTGAACGAGCCCTGTCCCAGCGTGGCCGACGTGGTGAGGTAGAGGGCCACGCCCACGAAGAGCACCATGGGCTCGTAGCACATGACCTGCAGAATCTCGCGCTGGGCGCCCGTCTGGGCCATCGGCGAGGGAGAAAGGTAGCATGCAAGGATGAAGAACAGGCTCGAGAGCGTGATGATGAAGACGCACAGCAGGAAGTTGCCACCGCAGAAGAAGACGCAGCCCGCAACGACGGCTGCCAGCAGGGCCAGCGCCACCAGGCACGTCGCCATGGGGTCGAGGCGGCCGACGTCCTTCTCGATGAGCTTGCGGGCGTCGTAGTAGGGCTGGAGCAGCACGGGGCCGCGACGGCCTTGCATGCGCGCCGTGATGATGCGGTCGGCGCCGGCCAAAAGGCAGCCCAGCACCGGCGCCAGAATGACGAAGGCGCACGCGGCCACAATGGTGAGGGCCATTTAGATCACGCTCCCCATGAGGTTGACGAAGACGTAGCTGAGGCCCACAGAGCAGGCGATGCCGGTCAAAGCGATAAGGATGCAGATGACAGAGCCGATGCGGGAGAGCTGCTTTTCGTTGAAAATCTCCTCCATGTACCAGGCGCGCTGCTCGGTGGAGACGGGGGCGCCCAAGGAGCCCGCGAAGCTCGTCTGCGAGATGCCCACGCCGCCCAGGTGCGGCATCTCGGGCACACGGGCGCGCGTCTTGACGCGCAGGGCCACGAGCAGCGGCACGAGCACGACGACGACCGCGCTCACGGCCATGATCGCGAGGTCGGAGGCGCTGGGGGCCAGCATGGTGCCGCCCACAAGACGCCTCACGTAGGGAGCCACGACCGTCTCGCTCACCCACGGCAGGCCCACGGCAAGGAGCACGACGCCGGCCGCCATGACGAACAGGGCGACCCACTCGCTCTTATGGACGCTGCCCTCGAGGTTGTCCTTGCCCTGCACGTTGCACAGAATCTTGCCGAGCCACTTGGCCCAGAAGAAGAACGTGGCCGCGCTGCCAAAGCCCATCATGACGATGAGCACGAGCACGCCCGAGTCGATGAACGCGCCCAGGGCCGCCCACTTGGAGATGAGCATGCCGAACGGGGCCACGAACATGCCGCAGATGCCCAGGGCCATGAGGCAGGCGAGCTTGGGCATGCGGGAGACGAGCGCGTCCATGCACTCGATGTCGCGGCTGCCGATGTGGTGCTCGGCCGTGCCCACGCACAGGAAGAGCAGCGACTTGGCAACGGCATGGAAGATGAGTAGGAAGATGCCGGCCCACACGGCGGCCGCCGTGCCGATGCCCGCGCAGGTCACGATGAGGCCGAGGTTCGCGATGGTGGAGTAGGCGAGCACGCGCTTGGCGTTGGACTGCGAGATGGCGATGAGCGAGCACACGAGGAACGTGGTGGCGCCCACGAGCATCACCGCGATGCCCACGGGGTTGAGCATGGCGTTGCGCCCGCCCGTCGTGAGGTAGGTGCCCATGAGGGGCGACAGGCGCAGCAACAGGAAGACGCCGGCCTTCACCATCGTGGAGGAGTGCAGGAGCGCGCTCGTGGGGGTAGGCGCGACCATGGCGCCGAGCAGCCAGGTGTGGAAGGGCATCTGGGCGGCCTTGGTGAGCGCGGCGAAGGCGAGCAATGCCAGGGGCAGCATGGCAAGGCTGGCGGAGGCCGCCCCCTTGCTCACAAACATGTCCAGCTCCAGGGTATGCATCTGCGAGCCCATGTAGATGAGGGCGCACGTGAACGCGATGCCGCCGAGCATGTTCATCCAAATCTGGCGGAAGGAGTTGGCCGTGGCCTCGGCCGTCTTGGTATAGCCGATGAGGAAGAACGAGCAGACCGTCGTGACCTCCCACATGGTGAGCATCCACATGAGGTCGTTGAAGAGCACGAGGCCGAACATGGCGGCAAGGAACGCGAACATGACCGCGAAGAAGACGGGCTGGCGGTTGGGCGCAGCCTCCTTGCCCTGGGCGGCAAGCTCGTCTTGATGATGCTGAAAGTCGCGCATATAGCCGCAGGCATACACGACGATGCCGCTGCCGATGATGCCCACGACAAGCACCATGATGGCGCTCAGCGGGTCGATGTAGATGGGGCGCTGCACATGCACGCTGTGCGCCACGCCGAACTCAAGCACGCACACGGCTATGGCCTGGATGCACGCAAGCGCCAAAACGCCCATGCGGCGGGCGTTGACGGCGCGCCAGGCCACGTAGGCGGCAAGCACGAGGTCGATGGCGAAACACACCCAGTCGAGCCAGGGCAGGCTAGCCCTGAAGTACGTGCCTGCGCCCGTAAGATGGGCGCTCGCCAACGTGACGCTGGCGATGACGATGACGGCGGCCGACACGTACACGACCGCCTCGCGCACCCTGCGCCCCGGGGCCAGCAGGCAAAGCGCCGCCGCCACCAAGGGGATGAGGATGAGCAGGCCGATGAGTCCCACGTTGCCTCCACTCTCGAATACCGGGCGCCAGGGGGTGGGCGCCACTAAGGATTTCCCTTTCTTCTAATAGCACGAGTGACGCGCTTGTAATGTGTTGGAGCTGTGGCCCTCCCGACGTTGCCGTTATTTGTCGGCAGGCGGGCAATGCCATGGGCAGGCGTGCAAGGCCGACGGTAGAATGCGAGGTGCGAATGGAGAGGTATCGCTTCGATGTCCGAAAGAGGTAGCGCCCATGTCCCCCACGCCCAACATCACGCCGCAGCAGGCCAAAGGATCGCTCACGCTTGTGGGCACCCCCATCGGCAACCGCGCCGACCTGTCGGCCCGCGGGCTTGAGGCGCTCAAATCGGCCGACACGGTGCTGGCCGAGGACACGCGCGTCTCAGGCAAGCTGCTGGGGTCGCTGGGCGTGGAGGCGCACCTTGAGCGCTGCGACGAGAACGTCATCGCCGAGCGCGCGCAGGGCCTCGTGCGGCGCATGGCGGCCGGCGAGCGCATGGCGTTCGTCTCCGACGCGGGCATGCCCGCCGTGGCCGACCCCGGGGCGCGCCTTGTGGACGCCTGCCGCGACGCGGGCGTGCCCGTCGATGTGATCCCCGGGCCCTCGGCCGTGACCTGCGCGGTGGCGCAGTCGGGCTTTGCGTGCGAGGCGTTCTACTTCGGAGGGTTCCTGCCCAGAAAGCCCGGTGAAAGGGAGCGCGTGCTGCGACGCCTGGCGGGCCTGCCGGCGGTGCTCGTGTTCTACGAGTCGCCCCACCGCGTGGCAGACTCCCTTGCGGGCATCGCCGCGGTGTTCCCGGAGCGGCGCGTGGCACTGGCCCGCGAGCTCACAAAGATGTTCCAGGAAGTGGTACGCGGGACGGCTGCTGAGATGGCGGAGCTGATAGCAGAGCGCGGCGAGCCCAAGGGCGAGTGCGTGCTGCTTGTGGACGCCCCGAGCAGCGAGGAGCTCGCGGCATGGGAGCGCCGCATGGCCGCGCTGGAGCTGGGCGCGCAAGGCGATGCCCCGAGCGCGGGCCCGGAGGCTGGAAGCGATGCGGACAACGGCGCATTCGACCTCGACCGGGCGATACGGACCGGCCTTGCCGCTGGAAAGCGCGCAACGGCGCTGGCCAAAGAGCTCGCTCGCTGCTGCGAGACCCCGCGCTCGGAGATTTACGAGCGGATTTGCGAGTTGGGCAAAGAGGCGTAGCGGATGAGAGGCGGTTTTTTCGAACCGGGAGCCTCCCGGAGCTCGGCAACTAACACGCATTTCAATCGCAGTGTAGCGGGTAATTACAAAATTTTGGCCATTTTGCATCCGAAATGCATGTTGTTTCACATGCTTACGTCCATATAAATGAGCGGGGGGCGGTCGAGCACCATGCCCGACCGCCCCTCGCACGCAAACAGACGCCGACTATGCC
>CAKUKJ010000113.1 GCA_934662525.1 uncultured Coriobacteriales bacterium
TGGCCTGGCTGTTCGAAGCCTGTCGGCGGCGTTCGTGCTCAATTTCGTGTGGGGTCTCAGTTTGCCTGCGCTCGGGATGCTCGGCCCCGCTCGTGATGTGCTGACAAGCTCGTTGGGCCTTGCCGTGGCGCTTGTCCTGCTCATCTGCCTCCTCGTGTACATGGTCATCTCCCAGCCCGCCGTCGAGGCGTTCTCCCTGCACACGCCAGTCGAGCCCGCGCTTGCGGGCGGGATGGTGCTTGCGCTGCTGCTTCCGGGCGACTGGGGCGTGCTCGGGTATGGCGTCACCGTGCTGGGCGGGGCCTGTCTGGACATGCTCGTCATGCTTGTGGCCACCGATATGGCGTTCAGCGCCGGCAAGCCGGCGGCGTTTGTCTTGAGCCTGGCCTTGCTCGTGTCTCGCGCCGGGTCGTTCTTCGGGCGCCAGCTCTGCGCGTCTCTTTCTGCCGCCGGGGAGCTGGAGCCTCAGACGGCCCTGCTGGCGTGCGTCTTGGCGACGATCGTGTGCGGCTTTCTCGTGTTCACGCGCTCCACGCTTGAGGGGCTGTACCGCGCCGCCCCTGCCGTGCAGGACGTGGATTGGCTCGAGGCCCGCTGCCGTGCGTTCGCGCAGGCCCACTCCCTCACGGCGCGCGAGACGGAGGTGCTCGTGCTGCTTGTGCACGGGCGCAGCGCACCCTATATCGCCGAGAGGCTTTCCATTGCGCAGGGCACGGCGAAGAACCACATCAGCAACATCTACCGCAAGGCCGGCGTCGGCGACAGGCAGAGCTTGCTCAACCTCGTCGAGCAGGAGTCGCGCTGAGGGGGAGCCCCGCTCCTGCGAATCTGGCCTGGCTGGGTGGGTGCGACCACGTCGCCTTACCGGGCGCTCAGCCTCTGCAGATGCGTCTTGGTTGGGTGGATGGGCGCGATTCGTGCCATCCTGTCGGAGCGCTTCGCTCATGTTGATATCTGTCCTGGGTTCCCCGTCGCCGCATGGCGCACGACGCGTCGGCGCACTGAGCACGGGCGTCATGCAAGAGTGCTCATCCAACAGACAAGTTTCGACACCCTGCTTGACTCCCCATAAAGCACCAGCTCACGACCATAGGACGAAACGTCATGTCTTTCTGTGCGGCTGAAATGTCGCGCGCCTCTGCATGTCTGTGACCTTTTGGGTCTACCACTTTTGGCGGCCCCGGGGCATTCTTGCAACAAGCCCGTGCGGAGCGAGTCTCAGGGTCGAGGCTCGGGCTTGCGGCCGTCTTTCCCGCAATTTGCGGCCATGCCCTCCGCACAGCACATGCTCCATGCAATGTCTCAACACACAGAAAGGATGCTCATGGACCGCTCGATTTCTCGCCGCAACTTCGTCGCAGGCGCCGCCGCTGCCGGTGCGCTGGCTGCCAGCGCCGCCTCTGCCCTGGCCGACACCGCAGCCGACACGGCTGCCGCCACGGACGTGCCCACTCCCACCTCGCCCGCTTTCAACGCGCCGAGCTGGGCCACCAAGCCCGATCCCATCGACGATGCCGACATCGTCGAGACCATCGAGACCGAGGTCCTCATCCTCGGCGCTGGCAACGCCGGCTGCTCTGCGGCCTGCTCGGCCGTGGAGAACGGCGCCAAGGTGCTCGTGTGCGAGAAGACCGCCCAGGTCAACGGCCGCGGCGGCGTCGTGGGCGCCTGCAACTCCCGCCTGAACACGGCCCTGGGCTGCGAGATCGAGCCCGTCGCCGCCCAGTACCGCTGGAACCGCACATGCGGCAACCGCACCAACGAGGCCCTCGTCACCATGTGGTTCAGGAACTCCGGCCCTGCCATGGACTGGCTGCTTGACAAGGCCGACCAGTACGGTGTGACCTACAGCATCTATGCCGGCTATGCGGGCAACGCCATCATCCCCGAGGAGCCCGACGCGCATGTCTTCCAGGCCGGGGACTTCGAGATGCCTCCCGAGACCGGTTATTTCGTGCCCACGGCCCTTCTGTACAAGAGCTCCATCGACCAGGGTGCCGAGTACATGTTCGAGGCCCCTGCCGTGCAGCTCGTGCAAAGCGAGGAGGGCGGCCGCGTCGAGGGCGCCATCGTGAGCACCGCCGACGGCTACAAGAAGATCCTTGCCTCCAAGGCCACCGTCCTTGCCACGGGCGACATTGCCGGCGACGAGGAAATGATGAACTACTACTGCGAGAGCCGCATGCAGCGCCTCATCCGCTCCGATTACTCGCCCGTCGGGGTCAACACCGGCGACGGTCACAAGATGGGCATGTGGGCCGGCGGCGTCATGCAGGACGGTCCTCTGCCCACGGCCCTGCACCCCCAGGCCTACTCTATGTTCCACGGTCCCTTCATGTTCGTGAACCAGAATGGCCAGCGCTTCTTCAACGAGGCCAACTGGGTGCAGGCCAAGTCCCTGCAGATGCTCAATCAGCCCGGCGCCGTCGCCTGGTCCATCTTCGACTCCAACTTCGGCGCCGACACGGCCGACAGCCTGCAGTACGGCGGCGGCATGTTCTGGGACACGATGAGCCGCACCGTCGAGGAGGAGTTCGACCCCCAGCAGATCGTCGACCTCGTCGAGGGCGAGGCCGCTGCTGGTAAGGATGTCCTGGGCAACGAGACCGCCGTCACCGCCTGGAAGTGCGACACCCTCGAGGAGCTAGCCGACGCCATCGGCGTCAACAAGGAGAACTTCCTCAAGCAGGTGGAGGAGTACAACGCCATGTGCGAGGCCGGTGAGGACACGCAGTTTGAGAAGCAGGCGTGCTTCCTCTACCCGATCAAGGACGCGCCCTTCTACGCCACCAAGACCGGCCCCTGCCTGCTTGCCGTGGTGGGTGGCCTCAAGGTGAACACCGACCTTGCCGTCATCGACGCCGAGGGCAACGCCATCGAGGGCCTCTACGCCATCGGCAACACCTCGGGCGACCTGTACGCGGTGGACTACCCCATCAACATGCCCGGCAACTCCAACGGCCGCTGCCTCACCTGGGGCTGGCTCGTCGGCAAGACGGTTGCCGCGCTGTAGGATATCGAGCGATTGGTTCAAGCTGATCAGCCCACCCAAAGGCGGTGCCCCTCGTAGGGGGGTGCCGCCTTTTTGCTCCATGTGCACGCGTATGGTTGCGCCGAAGCATTATCGATAGACTGGTACCGCACCGCGATGGGCATTCTTTGAGCGTGACGAACCTGCCCGCGTGGCCAGATGGGCGCTTACTGCCGCGAAATTGGGGTTCGCCTACCGTCGCTGACGGTCGCAAGGGCCGACTGGTCCTCCTATTGGCCGCCGATTCGCGGTTTCTCTGCGGCAGAGACCCCTGTTTGGCGGCGATTTAAGGGGACGGCAGCCTCCCCTTGCTCGGTTCGCGGTAGGCGAACCCCCATAACGCGGCGGTATCTGCCTGATTTTGCGAGCCGGATTTATCTTGACGGCCTTCTCACCCTTGGCGCAGCAGGTCGATGAGCTCCTGGCGGGTGTGTACGCCGAGTTTGCGGTAGACGGACTTGATGTGGCCTTGTACGGTGCCCAGAGAGATGCCCAGGTTGTCGGCTACTTTCTGATAGCTACGCCCTTCGCCCACGAGCATGAGCACATCCGTCTCGCGCGGCGTGAGGCCTGCTTGCTTGCCGAGGGTCCGACAGGCGCATTCCATCGTGAAGGTGTCGGGTGCGTGCAATACGGGTGCGGCAGCCTCGGTGGCGGAGGCATTGAAGAAACGCGAGCCATCCTCTGCCTCGCTGAGCGACGTCGCACTGTCTTCGCCGAACCAACGCACCTTGCCCATGATGCGCGCGTTCATAAACACGATAGTTGTCACAACGACTAAAAACGCCGTGGCAGGAACCACAAACGAGACTATCTGCTGCGCCCAGGCAGAATCTGTCCCGAGTAGCGTGGGTGTCAAATTTTTACCGGCAAAATTGGGCACGATTCTGAACAGCACGGCGGCGAGGCCGAATACGAGGACGCCCGAGGCACGAGCGCCATGTACCGCGAGCGCAAGAATCGCGAAGAGCGCCATCTCGAAACATCCCAAAACAGCCTGGAGCAGGCCCGTCGCTACGTGCGACATGGCATCGTTGCCCATGAGCAGCATGAACATGCCGCCCATGAACACGATAGCGAGGCCGCTCCATGCAACCTGAAACGTGCGGGCCCAGCTGTCGGCACCGCGCATTGCCACGAGCAGCGCTATTGCCAGGACGACGGAGCACACGATGGAGAGCAGGCGTTCCTGCGAGGGAATGGAGTCTGACGCCCAGGTGAGAAATCCTACAGCTATGCGCCCCGCGACGAGGAACGCTCCGAGCATCCCTACCACCGAAAGGGGTAGCAGGCCGAGGGGCTTTAGCCCATAGTCTACTGCGCGCTGTTTGTCGAGCGGGCATAATGCCCAGCATAGGGCTGAAATGCCGGGTGCTGCGACGGCGGTTGCCACGGTTGCGGCATTGGGGAGAAAGGCTGTGAGCTGCAGGAGGCTGCTTATCGCAAATGCAAGAACTACCGAGCCTGCGGCCACCTTGGGCGAGACGCTCGAAAGGGTGACGCCCCAGCAGGTCGTCAGGGCGGCGTAGCCGAGCGCTGCAAGTAAGGATCCTGCCCATGAAGTCGCTTCGGCCCAGTGCCCGAATAGAGGGCTGCAGAACGTAAGCAGGTATCCAAGGCTTCCTGCTGCACCAAGCAAAGCAGCGGCAATGCGGTGTGCGCGCAGGGCTGGCTCCACTCGACGGCGAAACGCCATGAGAGTCAGGATGCAGGCCACAAGCAGCGCCATCGTCGGGGCATAGGCGGACCACATGGCGTCTGCGGGGTTTGCATAAAGGCCGAACAGAGACGCATATTCGAAGCGGCGAAAAAACGGCCACCAAAATGTGAGCCCGACCACCAGGGAGACGAGGCTGCCAGGCGAAGGCATGGGGGTCTCGAGACGGCTTTCGTTGTTTGAGCATAAACCGGATGGCACTGGCGCATCTCTCCCCGTTGAGTTTTGCCTTACTGACCGCACGATATGATTTCTCATTATGACACATCGTGCCTGCATGTGACTGATGCCGCCTTTGTAACCAGCCAAGTCGTCCCGTAGTTCCCTTGCCTCACATATGCGATATCTATCAGGGCGTTTTACCTCGCCACCCATAGTTTATGGGGTGTGCGGTTGGACGTTGTGGCCTAAACGCCATGCTTCATGGGTGGGAGTGTGCGCGGCGGGGTGGCATCGTGATCGACGGCGGCGAAGTGCTGTCGGGTTGACCGGCCTGCAGCTCGCGCCCGTCCTATCGGAGAGAGACAAGGAGAAGAGTCATATGGAGAAGACAGGCATGCATTGCAGGGGACTCGTGTCTCGGCGTATAACCACCGCAGTGGCGGCCCTCGCCATCGGGGCGTTTGCATTCTCGGCTATTGCGTTTGCCGACGGCGGGGCCCAGACGGATGCCGTCGGGACCGACGCTCCTGCGGCATCCGCAGCGGCAGACGTGCTGACGTTCCACAAGCAGTTGGGCTATGACCTTGCGACAATGGCCGCCGACGCCACCGCCGCGCTTGATAAGAATGCCACGCCGGTTGAGAAGTCGACCGCAACGCTCGGTACGCGCGAGTTTTGCCTGCAGTGCCATGATTGGGACGCCGTCGTGAACAGCACCGAGCTTGCCGGCGACATGACCGTATACAACAAGCAAGGCCTCTACAACGTCCATGACAACCACAACGGTCTGGTGGACTGCTCGGACTGCCATGCCGTGGACGGGAGCGGCACTTCCACGTTGGGTTGCGTGAACTGCCACTACATGGAGCTTCCCGAAGGCTGGGTCGGCTTCAACTAACGCCTCGGTTTCCCCAATGTGTCTTTAGCCAATTCAGCCATGAAAAAGGTGAACACCATGAGCATGGAAGTTACCCGTCGTAATTTACTGGTCGGCTCCGCCGCGCTTGGCGCCTGCGCCGTTGCGGTCGCCGGTCTTACCGATATCGCCTTGGCTAAGGAGGAGCCGCTCAACCTTGACGAGCCCGACATCGAGCCCTCCGAGACCTACGAGTGCGACTTCGTTGTGGCCGGTTCGGGCACTGCGGGCCTGTGTGCCGCCATCCATGCCGCCGAGCTGGGGCTTTCCACCATTTTGGTAGACGTCAATACGGAGAACGGCATCGGTGGCAACTCGCGCTATGTCGAGAACTGCGGTGAGGTACCCGAGGGCGGTGCCGACGAGCTCTACCGCAATCTGGTGGATTACCACCGCTTTGCCAGCAATGCCATCGTGACACGCCGCTTTGCCGATGATGCCCAGAAAATCATCGATTGGACGCGCGACGACCAGGGCGTCGTCTTCAAGGAGGGCCGCCTCAAGTATGAAGAGGACGGCAACGGCACCAACGGCGGCAAGACGGCTATCTACACCATGTACAACTACGCTCTGGAGCTGGGCGTTACGTTCCTTTTCGACGAGCGCGCCTATAAGCTGCTCGTCAACGACGAGGGCCGCGTTACCGGCGTGAAGTGCAAAAGTCGCGTGGGAGACGTCATCCAGGTGAACGCCAAGGCCGTGGACCTGTGCACGGGCGGTTATGGATGCAACAAGGAGATGTTCGAGCGCTTCACCAACGTTTCCTACGACCGCGTCATCAACCGCGGCGGCATGGGGACCCAGATGGGTGACGGCATCACCATGGGCGAGCAGCTGGGCGCGCTTCTTTTCCACCCCGAGGCCATCAACTATTGCAGCCCCATCCTGCCTGGTCATTACAATAAGGGTGCCCTCACGATCTGCGGCGTCAATCAGGCGGACACATGCTTCTTCAACGAGTCGGGCCGCCGCTTCTGCGACGAGGGCGTCATCTCCGACTGGACGACCTCGGGCAACATCTGCTCGCAGCAGCATCATATCTATATGATCGTCGACCAGGATTTTGTGGACAAGATTATGGCCGAGGGCGTCGTTACCAAGCGGCATAACTATTTTGAGGTGGGCGAGCCGGTGCCCCAGTTCCAGGAGGAGATCGACGAGGCTCTGACTCGTGAGAGCCCGCGCGTCTACAAGGCGGACACGCTCGAGGAGCTGTGCGCCATCGCTGAAGCCGCCGCGGCGTGCGGCGTGCGGAAAATCCGCGTGACCGGCGGCGAGCCGCTGCTGCGC
>CAKUKJ010000114.1 GCA_934662525.1 uncultured Coriobacteriales bacterium
GAACCGGGTGGTCATGTCCGACGAGGTGCGGGAGGCCAGCGACCGTCTGCGGGAATTTCTGTTTGAGAACGTCTATGCGGCCTCTGATGCCAAGGCCGAGGAGCCTAAAGCGGACCGGCTCATCGAGTATCTCTTCGACTATTATCTCGATCATTTTGACGAGGTGCCGCCTGAGTATCGGCGACGTCCTCAAGACGGTGAGATAGTCGAGGTCAGTGATTATATTGCCGGGATGACCGACCGGTATGCCGTGCATATGTTCGAGGAGCTTGCCGTGCCGCAGAACTGGGCAACGCGTTTGAGGTAATGCGCCTCACGTCGGTTGCCGTCTGAATCCGACGTGTTTGAGACGCCGGGTGCGCGGCCTAGCTTTCAGGCTCGTGCAGCGGGACTTTGGGTATTGTGAAGTTGTGGCAAAAGCTGCGCCGGTGAATGGGGCAGAGCCCCAAGCGCTCGATGGCGGCGATATGGTCGGCCGATCCGTAGCCCTTGTTCTGAGCGAACCCATACCCGGGATAGACGGCGTCCGCCTCGCACATGAGGGCGTCTCGCGTGACTTTTGCCACGATGCTTGCCGCCGCAATGCAGGCGACCTTGGCATCGCCTTTCACGAGGCACGTCTCTTTGGGGTGAATGTGCAGGGGCACGCCGTCGATGAGGACGCTGTCGGGATCGACGCGCGTGTTCTCAATCGCTTGGAGCATGGCTTTGCGCAGGCTTGCGGCCATTCCGATTCGGTCGATCTCCTCTGGCGGTATATGGGCAATGCCCCATGCGCGGGCGCGTCTCTTGATTTGACCTGCCAGCTCCTCACGTGCTTGAGCCGTGAGCTGCTTGGAGTCGTTGATGCCCCAGATGGGGTCGTCTGCGTTCAAGGCGACTGCCGCCACGGTGAGAGGACCTGCGAGCGGGCCTCTGCCAACTTCGTCGACGCCCACAACGATGCCACTCCCACCTAGCTCCCGCATGGTCGCATACATGCCGAGCACGCGGTTGTGGTCGGCTTCAACCTTGTCGTGGCGGCGTTGTGCGCGGGCGACCATCGCCTGGACCTGCTTGCGCGGGTCGCCGGCGTGCATGTTTATAAAGCCGGGCAGGTCCTCATACGTGCAAGCCTCCAAATCCTTCTTGATGCGCGAGCAGGGGAGGGGCTTGGAGGATGCGGGTTCATGGGATGAGGTTTGCACGGTGCGACCTCTCGGGAGTGATGGTTCGGGTATGAAAAAAGGCGCCGCCCATTTGGACGACGCCTTTCAAAGCGAAGCTAGGCTTGAAACTAGCGAACCTCTCGCAGACGAGCGGCTTTACCCACCTTGTCGCGCAGGTAGTACAGCTTGGCACGGCGCACATGACCGTGACGCAGAACCTCAAGCTTGGCAATCTTGGGGGAGTGAACCGGGAAGGTACGCTCAACACCGATGCCGAAGGAAATCTTGCGGACGGTGAAGGTCTCGCGGGCACCGGGACCGCTCAGGCGAATGACGACGCCCTCGAAGGCCTGGATGCGCTCGCGGTCGCCTTCCTTGATGCGATAGTGAACCTTGACGGTGTCACCGACACGCATCTTGGGAAGGTCATCGCGAAGCTGCTGAGCCTCAATTGCGCGGATGTAATCCATTCTTGTTTCCGTTCCTCGAAAGTCGCAAGGGCAAGGCACGCTTGCCCGTCTTTTACAAGCAGAAAAGTATAGGGGAATCATTCGATGGGGGCAAGTTCGACCCGGAAGGTAATCCCCAAAAAGCCGAAAACCCGCAACCACCACACATCTACACAAGGCATCGGGCGTGCGTGCGGGATTCCTATAGTGCGCACAATCCGTCACAAAAAATCGAGATTCTGTGGATTTATCCGACACCTGGAAACTACCCACGCAGGGTTCTGGTTTGCCTGCCTTCTAGCAGGGGCGATGCTGGGTCTCTCGGAATCGGGCCATGGCGGCCGAGCTGTGATTTTCTGTGACACGCATGTGATTTTCAAGCGGTCATCCTGGAGGCACGTGGCGTTCTCAACAAGGAGGGCTGTATGGAAACCGAGAAGGCAATGGCGTGCACGAAGACCGCGGCCAAGAGCCGCTCGAAGAGGGCCAAGCCGATAGCCGAGATGGACGAGGCCCCCATGCGGGAGGAAGGCGTCGAGCTTCCGGATTGCCCGGGGGCGGCAGAGGGGGAGGGGCCGTCCGGAGGGTGCGGTTTGCCCGATGCGGCACCCATTGATCGGGAAGAAGGCGCTGACGATTCCGAACTGAATGAGGTTCAGGGCATGCCCGCGACCGAGGAAACCTCTGCCGAACCTGCGCCGCATGCGGACGGGTTCCACGAGGATGAGGCCTCGTCCGAGCGAGATGACGACCCCTTTGCCGAAGGCGATGAAGGGGACGAGGCCGATCTTGCCGATGAGCGCGTGGCCCAGGCGCAGGAGTTGCTGTCCGACAGGTGGCTTGAGGCCGGTACCACGACGATCGTATGCGAGGCGCCCGACATGCTCGACGAGGAGGGCGACCTGGGGCGTTACGACGTCCATGACCCGCATCAGTTGGGCGAGCTCGGCGAGCATATCGCGGCGCGTTATCTCAAGCGATGGGGCTATACCATCTTGGAGCGCAACTACCGCACGGAGTACGGCGAGGCCGACATAGTCTGCACGAAAGACGGCACCGTCGTGCTCGTCGAGGTCAAGACGCGCCTGGGGGCCGATGCCTTGCCTGAGGAGGCGGTCACGGCGCAGAAGATTCGCAAGTATCGCAAGATCACGCTCAGCTACACCATGAACCATGAGTGGTTCGACAGTGTTCGGCTCGACGTGCTTGCCGTCAACATCGTGAAGCCGCGCCGCGCCCAAGTCCATCACTTCATGGGCGTCTGCGAGTGGGAGGGCTGATGTCATCGCGCGTCGTGAGCGTCAAGACGGCGATGCTTTGGGGCGTCGAGGCGAGGCTCGTGCAGATGGAGGTGTCGGTGAACTCGGGCCTGCCGGGTATCGCCGTGGTCGGGAGGGCCGACCAATCGGTGGGGGAGGGGCGCACGCGCGTGAGGTGCGCCCTCACCGCCTCGGGGTTCTCGGGGCTGCGCAAGTCGGTCACCGTGAGCCTCTCGCCTGCCGACATGAAGAAGACGGGGTCGTCGTTCGACCTTCCCATGGCGGTGGGCGTGCTTGTGGCGTTGGAGCAGATAGAACCTGCCGGGCTGGACGGATGCCTGATCGTGGGGGAGCTCTCGCTCGAAGGCGAGGTTCTGCCCATCCGGGGTCTCGTCGCCTATGCCCAGCTGGCGCAAAGGGAGGGGCTCCGCCTCATCTGCCCGCGTGGCGACACGTTCGATTTGCTGGGGGACGCCGACGTTCGCCATGTCTGCTACCTCTCGGAGTTCCATGAGCCGCTCTGCAACGTGGGTGTCCCCGCGACGGGCTCGCTCGATATGGGCGGCCTCGCACGACCTGCCGATATGGCGGACTTCGCCGACGTGGCCGGGCAGGAGCTTGCCAAGCGCGCCCTCTGCATAGCGGCGGCAGGCGGCCTGGGCATCCTCATGGTGGGCCCTCCGGGAGTGGGCAAGACGATGCTAGCGCGCTGCGTGCCCTCCATCTTGCCCGACTTGTCAGACGAGGAGTATTACCAGACGGCGATCATTTATTCGGTATGCGGCGAGGAGGGGCAGTGCGTGGGCGGGCGGCGCCGACCCTTCCGGGCCCCGCACCACACGACGTCGGCCCCCGGGCTTCTGGGCGGCGGCAAGCCCGTGATGCCCGGCGAGGTGTCGCTTGCCCATAACGGCGTGCTGTTTCTCGACGAGCTGGGGGAGTTCAGTCGGATGACCCTGCAAGCCCTGCGCCAGCCGCTGGAGGAGGGGGTCGTGCGCGTGACGCGCGTGGAGGGGACGTACTCGTTTCCGGCGCGGTTCCAGCTTGTGGCCGCGAGCAACCCGTGCCCGTGCGGCCATTTCGGCGACCCTGGGGCAACATGCACGTGCTCCGAGGCCGCCGTTCGCGCCTATCAGGCGAAGCTGGCCGGTCCCCTCGTCGACCGCATCGACATGGCCGTCACGCTGGAGCGGCCGAGCGCCGACGAGCTTTTGGGCAGGGGCGCATGCACGTCTTCAGAAAAACTTCGTGCCGTGGTGGAGGAGACGCGCGAGTTTGCCGCCTGGCGCGAGTCGCAGGCCCAAGGCAAGGCGGACGAGGGCATGGGGGTGCACGGTAAGCTCGCGCAGGCGCTCGTGCGCCTCGGGGCCGACGAGGGGGCCTCGTGCCTGGTCGAGCATATGAGCGAGCGCCAGGGCATCTCGGTGCGCGGCCTGAGCTCATTGGTCAAGGTCGCGCGCGTGATTGCAGACATGGAAGGCAGCGCGGCCTTGCGCGACGCGCATCTTTTGGAAGCCTACGGTTTCAGATACGGGGAGGGGGAGGCCTCATGAGCACCAGCCGACTCCTTGCCGGCCCGCACCACGAGCTGCACCTCGACGATGCCCTGTATCCCGAGCTGTTGCGCGAGATTCCCAACTGCCCCGAGACGCTCTACGTCGTGGGCGACCCGGAAGCCCTCCAGCGCGAAAGCGTCTCGATCGTGGGTGCCCGCAAGGTGACGACGTATGGTGTCGCGTGCGCCCAACTTGCCGCCGACATCGCGGCGCAAGTTGGTTTACAGGTGGTGTCGGGCGCCGCGATAGGCTGCGATCAGGCGAGTCAGCGCAGGGCCATCGCGAAAGGGGCCTCGACCGTCGCCGTCCTGGGGTCGGGGGCCGACGTGGTCTATCCCGAGACTGCCCGCGACCTGCTCGACACCATCGTGGCGTGCAAAGGCGCGGTCGTGTCCATCTTGCCGTGGGGCACCTCGCCCACTCGCTGGACCTTCCCCCAGCGCAACTCCATCATCGCCGCGCTTTCCCGCTGCACCGTCATCTGCGAGGCGGGCATGCCGTCGGGGACGTTCTCCACCGCGCGCTTCGTCGAAGAGTACGGTCGCGAACTGCTCGTGTTTCCCGGCAGCGTCTTCTCTCCCAATTCAACCGGCTCGAACTACATCATTGCGAGCCAGCCCAACGCCATGCCCATTTGGGATCGCGAATGCCTGGAAGTCGCGTTCTCGCGCATTTACGGGGTGCTGCGCTACGAGCACAGGGGCAAGCCGGCCCGCGTCAAGGGGATGGGCGTGCTTGAGGAGCGCATCCTGGGGTCGCTGCAGGCATGTCCCAGCCCTGCCGGCGAGCTTGCGGGGGTGTTTGGGGCCCAGGTGTCCGACGTCGCCCGTGCTCTGTCGATGCTTGAGCTTGACGGAAGGGTGGTGAGGTTGCGAGACGGGAGATACAGCCTTTCGGAACGCGAGTTCTTGTCGCACAATAGCTACCGGATATAACGACGGGGCATGCGTGCCGACAGGAAGCGAGACATATGGATACGACACAAGACGCCGTCACCGTCATCGGTGCGGGCCTGGCGGGTTGCGAGTGCGCTCTGGCGCTGGCCAAGCGCGGCGTGCCCGTACGGCTGTACGAGATGAGGCCGCACACGACGTCTGCGGCCCACAAGACCGACCACCTGGCCGAGCTTGTGTGCTCGAACTCCCTCAAGGCCCTGCGCGCCGACTCTGCCGCCGGCCTGTTGAAGGCGGAGCTTGCCCGCTTGGGCTCCACACTCATCGGCTTGGCAAGGCAGGCCGCCGTGCCCGCAGGAGGCGCCTTGGCCGTAGACCGCGACGTCTTCTCCTCGCTGGTGGAGCAGGCGATTGCTGCCCAGCCCCTCATCGAGCTCGTGCGCGAGGAGGTCGTGGAGCTCCCCGCCTCCGGCCGCGTCGTCGTGGCGGCGGGCCCCCTTTGCTCGGGCGCCCTTGCCCAAACCGTCGAAGGGCTTGTGGGCGGCAAGAGGCTGTCGTTCTTTGACGCCGCCGCGCCCATCGTCGACGCCTCCACGCTCAACCGAGACAAGGTCTTCGCCATGTCGCGTTACGACAGGGGAGACGGGGACGACTATCTCAACTGCCCCATGAGCAAGGACGAGTACGACGCTTTCGTCGATGAGCTCGTCGGCGCCGAGAAGGCGATACTGCGCGATTTTGAACGACGCGACCTGTTCCAGGCCTGCCAGCCCGTCGAGGAGGTCGCCCGCACGGGCCACGATGCCCTGCGGTTCGGGGCCCTCAAGCCCGTGGGCATCACCGACCCGGCCACGGGGCGCAGGCCTTGGGCCGTGGTGCAGCTGCGCGCCGAGAACAGGCAGGGCAGCGCCTACAACCTCGTGGGCTTCCAGACGAATCTCACCTGGCCCGAGCAGCGTCGTGTGTTCCGCATGATTCCCGGGCTTGAGGGGGCGGAGTTCTTCCGCTACGGCGTCATGCACCGCAACACGTTCATCGACGCCCCCGCCTGCCTGGATGCCACGTTTGCCCTGAAGCAGGACCGCCGCATCCGCTTCGCGGGTCAGATCACGGGCACGGAGGGGTACACCGAGGCCATTGCGACCGGCTTGCTCGCCGCCTTCAACACATTGGCCGACCTGCGGGGATGCACGATGGAGCCACTTCCTGTCACGGGTGCGCTCGGGTCGCTTGTCGCCTATGCCACCGACCCGCAGACGACCGACTACCAGCCCATGCACGTCAACTTCGGAATCGTGCCTGCGCTTGACCACAAGGGCAAGCTCTCCAAGCGCGACAAGTACAAGCTGTATGCCCGCAGGGCCGCCGACGACCTCGACGCATGGTGCGCACGCAACGCGGACAAGATCGGCATCGACCCAACCGCCCGCACCGAGCTCGTGTGGGGCGACGATGGCCGATAGCGCCCGTGCCCGCGCGCTTGCCGACGAGTTCCTCTCACACCTTGCCCGCGTGCGCAATTACTCGCGCAACACGGTTGACGCCTATGCGCAGGACCTCGACTGTTTTTTGGTGTGGACGTCGAACTGCGGGGTGGATGTGCCGAGGGCGACGCACCGCGACTTCAGGCGCTTCCTTTCCTCGCTTGCGGGGGCGGGCTATGCCAAGACGACGGTCAACCGCCGCCTGTCTGCCGTGAGGTCGTTCTACTCGTGGCTCGTGCGGCAAGGGGAGATCGAGTCGAACCCGGCGGCCGTGGTGTCGAGCCCCAAGCTCCCCAAGTCCCTGCCGCACGTCTTGAGCGAG
>CAKUKJ010000115.1 GCA_934662525.1 uncultured Coriobacteriales bacterium
TACGACCGACGATCTGATCGAAAAGGCACGGGAAATCAACCCGGACGCATCCCGGCGCGAAATGGACATGCTCCTGGCCACCGGCGAGCAAGTTTCCGTGGCCGTGCTCGCCATGGCCGTCCAGGCCCTGGGCGTGCCTGCCGTGAGCCACACAGGCGCGCAGGTTGGCATCGTGACGGACCCCACGCACACGAGCGCGAAGATCGACCGCATCGTGGGCATGGACCGCGTCAAGCGCGACCTTGACGAGGGCAACATCGTCATCGTCGCCGGCTTCCAGGGCGTGAACGCCGCCGGTGAGATCACGACGTTGGGCCGCGGCGGCTCCGACACCACGGCCGTGGCGCTTGCCGCTGCCATCGGGGCCGACTTCTGCGAGATCTACTCCGACGTTGACGGCGTGTACACGGCCGACCCGCGCATCTGCCCCAAGGCCCACCGCGTCGACCGACTGAGCTACGACGAGATGCTCGAGCTCTCCGCCAACGGCGCGGGCGTGCTGCAGCTGCGCGCCGTCGAGTTTGCCAGCAAGTACGGCGTGGTCATCCGCGCCCGCTCCACGTTCCTTGACGACTCCAAGGGCACCATCATCGAGGAGGCACCCGACCGTATGGAATACACCGAGTACAGCGAAAGCGCCGTGCTGAGCGGCATCGCCCACGACCTCTCCGAGGCCAAGGTCACCCTGCGCCACGTTCCCGACCGCGCCGGCATCGCCGCCATCATCTTCGGCCGCCTGGGCGAGCTGGGTGTGAACGTCGACATCATCATCCAGGACATCAGCCACGAGGGCCTGACGGACATCTCGTTCACCACGCCGATCAGCGGCCTGGAGCACATCTCCGACGCACTCGCTGCCCTGTGCGCCGAGGTGGGAGCCGAGGGCGTCGAGATCAACGCGCACATCGCCAAGGTGTCGCTTGTGGGCGCCGGCATGAAGAGCTACCCGGGCGTGGCGGCCAAGATGTTCAAGACCCTGGCCGACAACGACATCAACATCTCGATGATCTCCACCTCGCCCATCTGTATCTCCACGGTCATCGACGCCGACCAGTGCACCAAGGCCGTGCAGGTGCTTCACACCGCCTTCGGCATGGACGAGGACGCCCCGGCCGGCACCGTGAAGGTCGTGCGTTAGGATGGCCTGGGCCAAGCCGATGCCGGCACGCCCCGTCGTCGCCGTCGCAGGCGCCACGGGGGCGGTGGGCCGCGAGATGCTCAAGTGCCTGGAGGCCCTCGACTTCCCCTGCAGCGAGGTGCGCGCTCTTGCCTCCGCTCGCTCGGCCGGGCAGAAGCTGCCCTTCCGCGGCGGCGAGCTCACGGTGCAGGAGATGACGCCCGAGAGCTTTCAGGGCGTGGACATCGCCCTGTTCAGCGCCGGCGCGTCGGCGTCGCGTGCGATGCGCGAGGCCGTGGTGGAGGCCGGCGCCGTCATGATCGACAACTCGAGCGCCTTCCGCATGGAGCCCGACGTGCCGCTCGTGGTGCCCGAGGTCAACGCGGCCGACATCGCCTGGCACTCCGGCGTCATCGCCAACCCCAACTGCACCACCATCCAGATGGTCGTGGCGCTGGAGCCCCTGCGCAAGCTCGGCCATATCGACCGCATCGTGGTGTCGAGCTACCAGTCGAGCTCGGGTGCGGGCGCCAAGGGCATGGCCGAGCTGCAGGAACAGACGGCGGCCGTGCTGGCAGGCGAGCCCTTCGAGCCCAAGGCCTTCGCGCACCAGATCGCCTTCAACTGCATTCCCCATATTGATGTCTTCGTCGACGGAGCCTACCTCGACGACGTGCCCGAGGGCTACACCAAGGAAGAGTGGAAGATGGTTGTCGAGACGAAGAAGATTCTCGGCGACGACACGGTGCAAGTCGCGCCCACCTGCGTGCGCGTGCCGGTGCTGCGCTGCCACTCTGAGTCCATCAACCTGGAGTTCGACCGCGCGGTGAGCGTGGAGGCGGCCAAGGAGGCTCTTGCCGCAGGGGAGCACATCGTGCTGGAAGACGACCCCGCCAACAACGTCTATCCGATGCCCGCCCTGCATGCGGGATCCTTCGACACGTTCGTGGGCCGTGTGCGGCGCGACCCCACGGTGGGCGGCGACCGCGGCTTGGCCCTATGGGTCGTGGCCGACCAGCTCCTGCGCGGCGCCGCCCTCAACGCCGTCATGATCGCCCAGAAGCTGCTGCCTGAAGGATAGCCCGCGCGTATAGACCGCCCGCTTGGCCAGAAGCCCTCGCCGCCCAGAACGCGACGGGGGGCTTTTTGATGTGCGGGATGCGTTTGATGGGGCAATGTCCGTCATTTCGTACGGAACGAGGCTCCACAGAGACATATTCCGTACGATTTAACGGACATTGCCCACCTGAGGGGTACACGGGCCCCTCCTGGCCTCTCCCATGCGTGCGTCGCGGATATAATCCATCCCGAACATTCGAAGGGGAGGCGGCGCGATGCAAGGGGATCGACACAAGGCGATGGAGACACTCGGGGACATCGACCTGCGGGCCTTGGCGGGCTCGGCGTGCCTGTGGGCGTGGGTCGACACGCTGTACAAGAGCGGGTTCTTCACGCCGTTCCACCCCGAGGCCCAGATGGCCGAGGTGGCCGTATGGCTGACGTTTTTGCTGATAGTTCCCTTGAGCGCGGTCGTGCTCTGGCAAAGGGAGCGTGTCAGGCGATTGTGTGCCGGCCGTGCCTTCAGCCTTATGTGCGGCGTTGTGGGCAGTGTGGGCTCGGCTCTTTTCGTGGCGGGCGCATGGCTTGGCAGCTGGGCCGCGATGGCGATGGGGGCGCTCTGCGCAAGCGCCTTCATGGGGATGGTCATTCTGTTGTGGGGCGCCGTGTACTGCAGGCAGGGGGAGCGCTCGGCAACCATATACGTTGCGGGCGGGTTTGCTTGTGCTCTCGTGCCCGATGTCACGTTCATGCTGATGGAGTCGATCGCCTCGGCTTTGGCGCCGGTTGCGCTGCCGTTGCTCTCGACGGTGCTGTTCAACCTGTTACCCGAGGAGATGCGCTCCTATAGCCAGATGGGGGCCGGTGGCACGTCGACGCCTGCCGCCTCCGGCACCCGACGGGCAGCGGAACCCGTGCCGGGCAACCTCCTCGCTCGCGTGCGGTTGGGGCTGGGCGTGTCGCTGCCCACGGTGCTCTCGCTTGCGCTCATCATGTTCGGGCTCGGCTACATGCAGCATCGCATGTCGTTCTCGCCTGTTCAGGGGGCGGGGCCTGACATGGGCATCGCCCTGCAGATAACGCGCGGCCTCATCGCAGTGGCCCTTTTCGCGCTCGCCATCGTCGCACCCAGGCGGACCCACATCGCCTATCGCCTGGGGTTGCTCGCCATTATCGCGGGGTTCTCCCTCATGCCGCTGCTCGCACAGACCGCGCAGTTCTGGGTGTCGGGCGCGGTGGTGCTGAGCGGCTACACCACGTTCGACGTGCTCATCTGGGTCATCGTGGCACAGGTGGCCTATGCGGGCATGTCGGACGGGCTTGCGGTGACGTGCGCGGTGCGCATGCTCGTGTCGAGCCTGTTTTGCGGGTTGGGCGGCATCGCGGGCATCTGGCTCGACGGGCTTGCGGCCTCGGTGCCCTTTGCCTATGCGGACGCCATCTTTGTGGGCTACCTCATGACCATCGCGGCCGTGCTCGTGCTGTCGGGCCGCGACGTGTGGGACCTCTTCGACGCCCGCCCGGCCCCTGCGTCCACCCCAATGCCTGCGGGCCAAAGGAACCCCGACGAGGTTCTCGACGACCTTGCCCAGAGCTGGGGCCTCACGGGCCGGGAGCGCGAGGTGTTCGGTTTTCTTGCCATGGGCCGCACACAGCCCTGGGTGGCCGAGCGCCTTTCCATCTCTGAGTCCACCGTGAACTCCCATGTGCGCCATATCTACGGCAAGGCAAGCGTCAACAGTCGCCAAGAGCTGCTTGACCTGGTCTTTCGTGCGCAATCACCTGAACCTGTCGATATGCCCGGAGGACTCGACAGCATCTGAGGATTCCCCTTCCCTCGTGCCTTCCTGGCGTTTTGCGCAAACGTCCGCCTCTGCAAACTGATGCCCAGCACATGCCAAGCACGGCATGGCTCACATCAGGCAAAGGGCCCGCCTACGGGTTGGGCCCAAGGCAGAAGGGGAGTCACGTATGTCGAGCATCACGAGAAGGTCCTTCGTCAGCGCCGCCGCCGCGGGGGCGGCCTTCACCGCGGCCGCCGGCACCGCCATGGCCGACGAGGCCGCCGCGCCCGCCGAGGCGGGCAAGCACACCTGGGAGGTCGCGCCCGACCCCATCACCGACGTCGTCGAGACCCACGAGTACGACGTCGTCGTGGTGGGCGGCGGCATGGCCGGCATGGGCGCCGCCGAGGCGGCCGCCCGCAACGGCGCCTCCGTGTGCGTGGTGGAGCGCAGCGAGTGCGGGCGCTTCTGCGGCCTGGACATGTGCGCCATCGGCTCCAAGGTGCTCAAGGAGAACGGCCTCGAGATCGACCCCGAGAAGGCCGCCCGCCTTATGTATGCCGCCAGCCAGCAGACGACCAACTACAACCTCATCCGCACCTGGGCCACGCAGACTGCTGGCGTCATCGACTACATCACCGACCTGTGCGCCGCCAACGGCGTGACCGTGGAGCCTTCCACGGGCGGCACCTCCAAGGCCGGCTGGGACCAGATGCCCGAGCGCTACATCGTGTTCCAGGATGCCGTGCGTTTCTCCAGCGACGAGTGGGGCGTGTTCGACCGCCCCGACGGCAAGGAGCCACACCAGAACCTGGGCGACGTGCTCATCAAGTCCGCCACCGACAACGGCTGCGAGTACTACTTCAACACCCACGCCGAGCAGCTCGTGGGCAGCGCGGCCGAGGGCGTGACGGGCGTCATCGCCACCGACGCCGACGGTAGGCACGTCCAGTTCAACGCCAAGAAGGGCGTGGTGCTGGCCACGGGCGACATCTCCGGCAACCAGGAGATGATTGACTGCTGGGCGCCCATCAAGAACCGTGCCGACGAGAGCGCCTACGTGCCTCAAGGTGCCAACACCGGTGACGCCGACCTCATGGTCAAGTGGATCGGCGGCGGCCTGTCCAAGAGCCCCTCTGCCCCGATGATTCACCAGTTCACGATTCAGACGCGCGGCTACCAGTGCACGGCGTTTTTCCTTTCCATGCTGGCCGTGAACTCCGACGGCAACCGCTTCATGAACGAGATGCCCTTCGAGCCCTTCATCACCGACGCCCGCATGAACTCCAAGGGCAACGTGGCTTGGTCCATCATCGACTCCAACTACGCCGAGTACGTGACCAAGCAGTTCCCCGAGGGCTATGAGTCCATGCTCGAGAACATTCCCGGCGAGCTTGAGCAGCGCGTGGCCGACGGTGAGGTCTTCCAGGCCGACACGCTTGAGAAGCTGGCTGAGCTCATCGGCGTGCCTGCCGACAACCTCGCCGCCGCCGTCGAGGGCTACAACGGCATGGCGGACAAGGGCGAGGACACACAGTTCGGCGTCGTTGCCGACTGGCTCTCCCCCGTGCGCCAGGCCCCGTTCTACGCCATTCCGATCTTTGCCTCCAACCTGGCCGTCGTCTACGGCGTCCATGTGAACGACGACTCCCAGGTCTGCACCGACGACGACCAGCCCATCCCCGGCCTGTTTGCCGCCGGCAACGCCCAGGGCGACTTCTTCGGCTTCAACTACCCGGTGCACTGCCCGGGATGCTCCACGGGCCGCTCCCTGGTGTTCGGCCAGCTCATCGGCGAGGCTCTGGCCAAGGACGAGACGATCACCGAGTTGATCGCCTCTCGCTAGGCGACGCCCCCATACCTCTCTATAAGATGCGAAAGGAAGCATGATGAACACCATCTCCCGCCGTTCCATGATCTGCGGCGCCGCCGGCATGGCCGCGCTTGCCGCCGCCGGAACCACCGCCGCCCTGGCCGACGTCGACCACAACCTCGAGGTCACCGACGGCTCCCCCATCGTGGGCGCTGTGGACACATCCAGCATAGAGTGGGACTACGAGGCCGACATCGTCGTGGTGGGTGCGGGCGGAGCGGGCCTGCCGGCCGGCGTGCGCGCCCTCGACGAGGGGCTTTCCGTCCTGTTCGTCGACGCCAACTACGACTGTGGCGGCCGCTGCGCCCTCTCGGGCGGTAACCTGCACTCCGGTTGCGGCACCAAGATCCAGGAGAAGTACGGCATCGAGGACAGCCCCGACAAGTATTACGAGGACCACACCACCCCCGAGTGCATCAACTCCATCTACGGCGACCGCAACGTCGTGCGCTCGGTGGCCGACTACATGGCCGAGGCCTACGAGTACATCCAGGACAAGGGCGTGCTCGTGAAGGACATCGAGCCCATGCACCTGCCCGACTACACCGAAGGCGGCGACCAGCCCGAGTCCGTGGCTCGCTGGACCTATGCCGACCAGGCCACCGAGGACTGGGTCTCCTATGCCGACTACCTCTCGCCGTCTCAGGAAGGCGCCTACCAGGACCGCTGCGGCATCGCCGTCACGCGCCCGCTTGAGCGCACCGCCCGGCAGGAGGGCGCGCAGTTCCTGCTCAACTACCACATGGACAGGATTTACCGCGAGGGCGTGCTCGAGGGCCGCGTGCTGGGCATCCAGGCCCATTACTCCCCCACCGTCCTGCCTGGTGAGACCGAGCCGCTGGCGCCTCTGAGCCCCTTCTCCGACGGTAACATCGAGGAGACGAAGGAGACCGTCAACGTTCGCGCCAACAAGGCCGTCATCATCGCCACGGGCGGCTCTTCGGGCAACGTCTACTTCCGCACGATGATCGACCCGCGCCGCGGCGTCGAGTACGACTGCACCTCGGGCGACCCGTTCTGCCCCAAGGACGCCTCCGGCGAGATCGCGGCCATGTCCATCGGCGCCTGCCTGGGCGATGTCGCCAACCAGGTCATCGGCGACTCCTTCCTCACCAAGGCGGCCATGATCGGCACGCAGTACACCGACTCGTATGCCACCGTCCAGCCCACCTCGCCGCTCTTCAAGCTCTCCCGCGCCACGGGCCTGCGCGTCTACGACTGGTCCAACCTGCTGCAGGTGAACATGCTCG
>CAKUKJ010000116.1 GCA_934662525.1 uncultured Coriobacteriales bacterium
GTCATCGTGAAGTGCGAGACGGTGGAGGAGCTCGCCGAGGCCACCGGCCTTGACGCTGAGGTCCTTGCCGGCACCATCGACGAGTACAATGCGGCCGCCGATGCCAACGACGATGCCCAGTTCGGCCGCGGCAAGGCGAAGAACGAGTACAGCGAGCTGATGACGGCCCCGGGCAACGAGGACGGCGAGGTGGCCCGCGACGCCTTCGACCTGGTGCGTATCGATGCCCCCTATTACGCCATCCAGCTGGTGGGCACCGTGCTCAACACCCAGGGCGGCCCGCGCCGCTCGGCCAACTGCGAGGTGCTCGACGTGTTCGGCGAGCCGATCGCCCGCCTCTATAGCGCCGGCGAGATGGGCTGCGAGTACGCTTACGTCTACAACGTGGGCGGCAACATCGCCGAGGCCATTGGCTCCGGCCGCCATGCCGCCCGCGAGATGGCCAAGCTCGAGGCCTGGGAGTAAACGAAGGCCGGGCGCCCGGCGCCTTGCTTGAAGGAGAAGCAACCGACAAACAAAGCGGCAGTGGTGGCGTCACGTCCAATCAACGGCCTTGCCTGGGATGTTTCTGGGCAAGGCCGTTTTGTCTTGCTGGGCTTTGTAGCGGCACTGCTAATGTAGATGATTGCTGGCTCCCTGCCTGTGCCTCCCGTGCGCGCGGCCGATGCTGCGAGCGAGTAAAATCGCCCCTGTCGCCAGGGCGAACGCCATGGCGGCCATGACGAAGGGGGCCTTGGGGGCAAGCTCGTACACAA
The DNA here is from genome assembly GCA_934662525.1 of uncultured Coriobacteriales bacterium. GTDB lineage: Bacteria > Actinomycetota > Coriobacteriia > Coriobacteriales > UMGS124 > UMGS124. Next base: position 756 of record CAKUKJ010000116.1, read on the forward strand.
ACCCCGCCGAAAGCGACCCGGCCACCATGCCGGCAGACTTGGCCGACTGGAACAGACCAGCCACCTTGCCATGCCCGCTTGCCTCGCCTTTGATGCACAGCGCCTGCATCATGGGGAAGTACAGCGTGTTGAAGATGTAAAACGCGATGTTGAGACCCAGGTAGGTCGCCATGCCGCAGGCGAAGACGGTCGAGGCGAGAAGGGCCGCCGCGCAGGCCAGCACCGCCGCCAGGGCGCCCTCGCCGTCGCGCGCCTGCTGCAGGCGCAGGCCCACCGTGAGGTTTGCCGCGAGGCCGAGCACGCCCACCACCGCGTAGATGTAGCCGTTGTAGGTGGTGGGGAAGCCGAACTGGTCGCGCAGGTAGTAGTTGAACGAGTTGTCGAAGGCCGCCGAGGCCAGGCAGGCGAGCACCGTGGAGGCGAGGAAGGCGCACATCCAGGGGGAGAGCAGCTCGCGCGTGCCGGCAAGCGCCGCCAGGGGGTTGGCATGGGCGAGCGTGAGGGGCTCCTGCGAGCGCTTGAACGCCGGGCCCTCGGCCAGCAAGAGGAACGCCATGCCTGCCACGGCCAGCAGGATGAAGAACTGCAGGATGAACGAGCGCCCCGGGTCGGCCTGTCCCACAACGCCGCCCACCAGATAGCCCAGGGCCGTCGCCGCGCTCTGCACCGCCGCGAGCAGCGTCATGTGCCGCCCGCATGTGCGTGCGTCGGAGATGTCGGCGACGTAGGCCATCGCGGCCACGCCGAACCCCGAGCACGTGGCGCCCGCCGCGAAGCGCGCCACCACGATGGTGGGCACGGTCGTGCTTACGAGGAAGGCGAGCTGCGCAAGGCCGTACAGCACGCAGGTGACTGCCAGCGTGCGCACGCGGCCGATGCGGTCGGATACCATGCCCCAGAACGGCGCGAAGAGGAAGAGCCCCAGCGCCATCGAGGCGAATGCCACGCCGAAGACCCAGTCGGGCAGGGCGAGCGAGATGTAAAAGGCTGGCTCCACCGGGTGCACCACGTTGGCGCCGATCGACTCAAGCGCCATGGCCGCGCATATGATGGCGAAGGAGGGACGACGCCGGCGAAGCCTGGCGCCTGGCTGGCGAGCATTCTCGGCGACTTGTGCTATCTGGTCGGGCTGTTTGGACATGCGGACACTCTTTCAAGGACTATCTCACGCCGTTGCGGCGGGGTGAGGTGTTGGGGCGTGCTGTGCGGGCGAGGATGTGCGTCTCAAAATCAATCGTGCACCGCAAGCTATTCTGCGCTTCTCTCGAAATTCATCCCAGCTCATTTCGTACAGTCTGTCGGAATAACAAGAGCCTAATCCAATAGCCATTTCCAAGCAGGTGTGATGTGAACCGTGCCGGAGGAAACGTGCACTGTCTCTTCCGTATCCATAGTGACCATGGTCGACTCGGTGATTCCATACTTGGCCATGCCGCTTTCAAGGGCTGAGAGCTCCCGCGCGCGGGTCTTCGGGTCATCGATGCTCGCACTGACTTGGACGAGCTGGTAGACATCATCGAGTAGGGCATCGCCTGTGACGAAGTCAATCTCGTGGGACTTGCTCTCATGCTCAAACGTCAACCGCGCAAGGGAGCCTGCTCGTACCGAGGACGTTGCCCTGCGGAGTTTGTTGAAAACGGCCGTTTCCAGGCGCTGACCTGTTTCTTGGGTAGAGGCTCGGGTGAATGCCGCAAACATACCGGGGTCGATTGCGTATACCTTCGAGCTCGTGCGCGCGTTTTCAGCGAGCGAGCGGGACAAGTCAGGTAGCGAGAACAGCAGGTAGGCCTGCTCGTAGTAGGAAAGCAGGTTACCCAGGGTTTCGCGCGAGGTGCAGACGCCCCGGCTCTTGAACTCGTTGACCACCTTGTTTACCGAGAGCTCCCGGCCCGATGAGGCAAGGCAGCGTGCAAGAAAGCTGGTCGCAACCTGCGGGGTGCGAAGGTTGAAACGCTCGATGACGTCCATAGCGACGGTGCGGTAGGCATATTCCTGCAGGAGTAGCATCCCATCGGGCGCCGGCAGTGACAAAGGCGCGATGAACCCGCCCCGGAAGAGGTACGTATTGAGGGCATTCCTCAGAATCGCCTGGTCAGCCGAGGAAAATCCGTCTTTGAGGCGCATTGTCTCGCCGGCTGTGTAGCGCACGTATTCCGAAAGCCCCATGGGGAAGAGTTCGCGGGGCAGCGACCTGCCTCTGAACTCGGACTTCAGTTCATGGGAGAGCATCTTCGAGGAAGAGCCCGTGACGTATACCGTGGTTCTGGTCGAATCAATCAAACGGCGAAGGAAAAGCCCCCAGTCGGGAACCTCCTGGATCTCGTCAAAGAAGAGGAAGCAGCCCTGTTCCTTTGTATCTGGATGCATGGCGAAAAAAGTGTCGACCACGTCGCTGAGGAGCTCGGTCGTGTATGGCTTGAGCCGCTCGTCCTCGAAGTTGAAGTACAGGATGGACGAGGGGGCATAACCGGCGCGCACGACATCATGCATTTCCTGGTACAGGCGGTAGGTCTTACCGCAGCGTCGCGTGCCGACAATGACCTGCGCGAGGTTGCCTCGCTCGGGGCGCTGGATGGGGGAAAGAGCGAGGTCGCGCGGAAAAACCTCGGGGATTCCCTGTTGCTCGAAGTCGAGTATCTTCTCTTGCACCAGCGCGTTGAATGGCATCTCATTTTCCAATCTTGCAAAGCAGCTTTGCAAGAAACTATAAATCTTGCAAAGCTGCTTGGCAAGATTCGATATATCTTGCAAGATAGGTTTGCGAGATCCGTTGAATCGCATGACACAAAAAACCCGCGCGCCCGCCGATTGGACTGCGGGCGTGCGGGTTCATTGGCCGTGCTTATCGGTTGGTGCGTTTCTGAGCGCCCAGCTAGCGCTTCCACTCCGTGAGACACTCGTCGAGGCCGGCCTCGAGGGCCTCGCGGTTCATGTTGCGGCCGATGAAGCAGATCTTCGTCATGCGGTCACCGCACTCGTCGTCCCAGTCGTCGAGCAGCTCGGGGTTCTCCAGCAGGATCTGCGAGCGCTCCTCGGCCGGCGCGCTGGCCACGAACATGCCGTTCTGCGAAAGGCTCATCTGCTTTCCTGCCTGCTCAAACAGGTAGCACATGTCGGGGTCCTGCGCGGCCCACAGCATGCCCTTTGCGCGGATGACGCTTGAGGGCCAGGCCTGGGCAAACGCGTTGAACCTGTCGATGTCGAAGGGCTTGCGGCGCTTGTACACGAACGTCGAGATGCCGTACTCGAGCACCTCTGGGTCGTCGTGCTCCTCGGGGTGCTCCATGGCGTCGATCCAGGCCGCCGAGTTGTAGGCGCTTTCGAAGTCGAAGCGCCCGGTGTTGAGAATCTCGTCGAGCGGCACGTCGCTCTGCGTGGCCTCCACGATCTTGGCGTCCTTCTGCAGGCTGCGCACGATGGCCTTGAGCTCGTCGATCTGCTCACGGCTCACCTTGTCGCACTTGTTGAGCACGAGCGTCGAGCAGAACTCGATCTGCTGGATGAGCAGGCTCTCGATGTCGTCCTCGTCGATGTCGTCGGCCAGCAGGTCGCGCCCGCCGTGGAATTCGTCGTACATTCGCGCGCAGTCCACCACGGCGATGATGTTGTCGAGCGCGAGCGGCGCCGAGCTTCCATAGCGGCTCTGGTCGCAGAAGTTCGAGATGGTGTAGGCGATGGGGATGGGCTCGCAGATGCCCGACGCCTCGATGATGATGTAGTCGAAGTCGCCCGACTCGGCAATCTGCCCCAGCTGGCGCGACAGGTCGTCGGACAGCGTGCAGCAGAGGCACCCGTTCGTCATGGGGATGAGGTCGCCGTCTACCTGTGTGAGGCCGCCCTTCTTGATGAGCGAGGCGTCCACGTTGACCTCGCCGATGTCGTTGACGATGACGGCCGCGCGGATGCCCTGCTCGTTTTGGAGGATGTGGTTGAGCAAGGTGGTCTTGCCGGCTCCCAGATACCCCGTGAGCAGGGCAATTTTGGTTTGCTTGCGATTGGTCATGGTGAAGAGGCTCCTTTTTGGGCTCATGGTGGCGCCCACGCACCCGCGCCGCCTGGGATAAACGGCCTGCAAGTGTAACCCTGGGTTGTCGCGCTGGCGTGGAGGAAGGACATGTCCAGGTGTGTCTTTGTCGCTCGCAGCGTTGTCCCATGAGTGCCGAGCCAGACCAAATAGGCTTTCTCTGGGCAATTTTTGTTTCTAGAGAAGAGAAGGAGCAGACGATGCTCGACGCCATCGACCGTGGCTGCCTCGAGGGCGGCTATCTCGATGACGAGGATCTGCGCATCATCTTTGAGCGGCTGCTTGGCAGCGGGGCTTCCGGACTTGACTATAGCTAAAAGTTGTCCGATGCGTCTCCTTCCCTGGATGGTCTGCATTTTTGCTGGCGGACTTCTCTTATCGCTATACCCTCAGGGCCGTGGTTGACTTTGCGGTGGGACGTCCTGGCTGTCGAGTTCGATGGCGCACGGGGTCGACGGGGCCCTCACCCGTCCAGCAACCATTCCTGGGCGGTGCGAATCTGCACGCCGCTTGCAGTCGTGCCGGTTCGGGCCGCATCGAGCGTGACCACCAGCTTGGGAAACGAGTCGCCCACAGCGTTCAGGGGAGCCGTCTCACGCTCGAATACCCGCTCGTCTAGAACGGACAGCGACACCTGTACGTAGAGGCACTCGGCCCCGCGGCGTGCCACGAAGTCCACCTCGCCTTTGGGTAGTGCGCCGACGCTCACCCGATAACCACGGCGCACGAGTTCGTTGAACACGGCGTTCTCAAGCTCGAACCCTATGTCATGGGATTGTCCCAGACCCCAGAGGAGGTTGCGCAGGCCGGTGTCGACGGCGTAGTACTTGCGCTGTGGCCGCAGCACCTCCTTTCCGGCAATCCCTTCTTGCTCGCATGTGGCCATGATGAGCGCGGAGCAGAGCGACTTGAGGTAGCTGTCGACGGTCTCGGATGACGTCTTGCGTCCTGCGCTGGCGAGGGCGTTCACGATGTTGCGTGTGGAGAGCAGGCTGCCCGAGGTGTGGAACGCGTAGCGGATAAGCTTCTCGAGCAGGTCGTAGTCGGCGATGCGCGCGTGACGGGCGACGTCCTTCACGATGACGGCGTCGTAGATGCCCGAAAGCATGCGCTGGATGCCGTCGATATCGTGGGGCTCATAGTCGAAGATGCCTGGCATGCCGCCGAAGGCCAGGTAGTGCAAGAGTTGGTCGGCCACCGTGTCGAACGTCCAGGCTCGTTGACCGCAGAAGTCCCGGTATTCCCCGAAGGAGAGCGGGGGCACGTCGACCTCCACGTAGCGCCCGGCGATGAACGTCGTCAGGTCGCTCGACAGAACCTGGGCGTTGGAGCCGGTAAGGTAGATCTGGACGTTGCCGCGCGTCTCGAGGCGTCGGACTACCTGCTCCCATCCCTCTACCTCCTGGATCTCGTCGAAGAGCACGTACCAGGGGTGGCCGGGGGCCAGGGTCTGCGCCGCGTCCTGGCAGATTCCCATAAGCCAGCGGGCGTCGGGGTCGAGCGGGGTCGTGAAGTCGTCGAACCGGCGTTTGAGGATGTTAGAAGCGGGAACTCCGCGCTGGGCGAGCTCCAGAGCCAGGGCGTCGAGCAATGTCGATTTCCCGCAGCGCCGAACTCCCTTGAGGACTTTGATTTGAGGGGTGTCGAGCAGAGCAAGAAGGGTGTTCATATATCGAGGACGGGCGACAATGCGTGTCATAGAAATCCAATCGTCGAATGTAATCGACATTGTATTATTCAAATTAATAAATGTCGATTCAATTCGATAAAACTAAGGATGACAAGCATCTCGGATGTGCTTACATTCATATGCAATCTATAGGAGGGTTGACGCGGGCGGTGGGGGCGCGCTATCGTTCGCGACCAATCGCAAAGCACCGCATAAACCGTTGATGTGGAGATAACGGCAGCCATGCGCGCACAGAGAGCCTGGGTAGCTGAGAGCCGGGCCGAGATGCAGACTGTCAAATGGACCACAGAGGGCGCGAGGAACGGCACATGGCCCGCATCCTCGCCCGGCTGGCATTCATCCGGCGGGGCGGGCGCGCAGGCAGCCCAGTATTTCGCGACGTCAGGCTCACGTAAGCAGCCAGGGGCGTGCTAGCGCCCTGTAAAGAGCGCGGCCCTTGCAGGCCGCGAACCAAGGTGGCACCGCGGACACTCGGATTCCATTCGAAGGCCCGTCCTTGGCATTCCTACCAGTCGCGATGCTGGTGGGTCTGCCGGGGGCGGGCCTTTTTCGTGCCTTCTCCCGGCGTCGTATAC
>CAKUKJ010000117.1 GCA_934662525.1 uncultured Coriobacteriales bacterium
CCGTGGCGTACTGGTAGACGTAGTGGTCGTAGTAGAAGTGCGGGATGCGCGCCCACTCCAGGGCGATTTGGTCGTCCACCTCCATCTCGGGCCCGAAGTAGTCTTCGTTGAGCTTGCGGTACAGCGCGCACAGGGCGTCTGCCGTGAGCCCCTCCCCGCGCGCGTTCATGCGGCCGGCCTCAAGCTCGAACTCGGCGAACATGCACTGGCGGTAGATGGTGCCCTTGAACTGTTCAAGGTGGTGGTCGAGCAGGTAGGCGCGCTCGGCGTCGCTCGCGGCATGCTCGAGCATGTAGTGCATGAGCAGGGCCTCGTTGCAGGTGGATGCCACCTCGGCCACGAAGATGGGGTAGTCGGAGTAGCGCGCCGGCTGGTGCGTGCAGCTCAGGTAGGTGTGCACCGAGTGGCCCATCTCGTGCACGAGGGTGAACACGTCGTCGAGCGTGCCCTGGAAGTTCATGAGGATGACGGGCTGCATGCCAAAGCCCCCGGCCGAGTAGGCGCCGCTGCGCTTGCCGGGGTTCTCGTACACGTCCACCCAGCGGTGGGCGAGGCCATGCCGCACGATGGTGAGGTAGTCGGGCCCCATGGGCTCAAGCGCGGCCAGGATGAGGTCGCAGGCCTGCTCATAGGTGAACTCCATCTCGAAGTCGCGCACCATGGGCACATACACGTCCCAGAAGTGCAGCTCGTCCACGCCGAGCAGGCGCTTGCGCAGGCCCACGTACTTGTGCATGGCGGCCATGTTGCGGCGCACGGCGGCGATGAGGTTCGTGTAGACCTCGGCCGGCACCTCGTTGGCGGCAAGCGCCGCCTCCATGGCCGAGCCGTAGCGGCGCGCGTCGCTGAAGAACTTGAGCGTCTTGACCTGCGAGGCGAGCATGGCGGCGGCAGTGTTTTTGAACTGGCCGTACACGCCGTACAGGCTCTCGTAGGCGCTCTTGCGCAACGCCCGGTCGCAGCTGCGCTCAAGCGGCACGAAGGTGCCGTGCGTCACCGGGTGCGCCGCGCCCTCGGAGTCCACGGCGTCGGGGAAGGTGAGGTCTGCGTCGCTGAACAGGCTGAACACGTTCTCGGGCTGGCGGGCAAGCTCGCCGGCGCTTGCAAGCAGCGCCTCCTGCTCGGGGGCCAGCACATGCTCGCGGCGGGCCAGCACGCGCTCGATCGCGCGCCTCCAGCCCTCAAGCGCGGGCTCCGTCGCAAAGAACCCCTCCACGCGCGCCGGGTCCATTGCGAGCAGCTCGGAATCGAACCACGACGTCGCGGACGACACCTGCACGCACAGCGTGGTCACGCGCGCGCAAAAGTCCTGATAGCGGGCGATGCGCGTGTCCTCGTCGCTCTTGCGCTCGGCGTAGTTTGCAAGCCGTGCCAGCTCCACCTCGCACTTCTGCCGCTCTTCCAAGAAGCCCAGCAGCGCCTGCGTGCCCTCGCCCACATGCCCTTTGAACTCGGCCAGGCGCCGGGGCATGTCCTGCGCGGCGTCGAGCGCGGCGAGGAACGCCTCGTCGCTTGCGTACATGCTCGACAGGTCCCATGTGTAGCGCTCGGGCACTTGTGCGCGGTCCTTGACTTCCATTGGCGGTAACCGTCCCTTCAAAAGGCGCCTCTAGATTCGGTGCTTGCAAAGCAGCGTCTGAGTATGGCACAGGCATCTGTGATTCTTACGAGTATGTACCGTGAAACTCTTGAGATTCCGTCTTCAAGTTAGAAACACGTTACTAAAATACACACCAAGGATTCTACAAAGCCGCGTGCTCTTGAGCGTGCGTTTGAATGGGAGGAGGAAGCGATGGACGCCTGCTTGAACATGTGCGCCTCGGCCGAGCTGCTGCACGACCTCGTGCAAGGCATCGTCTCGGCCCTGGAGGCGCGTGACCCGCATACCGCCGAGCATTCGCTGCGCGTGGGAGACATGGTGGAGCAGACGTGCCTGTCCATGGGGCTTCCGCCTGAGCAGACGATGACCATCCACATGGCCGCGCACGTCCACGACATCGGCAAGATCGCCATCCCCGATGCCATCCTGCTCAAGAAGAGCCGCCGCACGCCCGAGGAGCACGCGCTCGTGCGCGACCATGCCCGCATGGGCGCGGAGATCCTGGGGCGCTGCGCGAGCCTGGAGCCCATCGCCCTCATCGTGCTGCACCACCATGAGCGCTGGGACGGCCCGGGCTACCCCGACGGCATATCCGGCGAGGACATCCCGCTTGGCTCGCGCATCATCGCCGTGTGCGACTCCATCGATTCCATGCTCGGCAAGCGCCTCTCTTCCAAGCGCAAGACGCAGTGGGAATGCCGCGAGCAGATCGAGCAGGGGGCAGGCGCCGCATACGACCCTCTCATCGCGCGCTTTGTGGTGGCGCACTGGGATCAGATCGTGGGCCCCATCGACTTCCACGACTCGCAGGACTTCGACGCGCTCGAGGCGCTGCCGGGACGCGCCCTGCGCTGCTCGGTGCCCCAGGGCCGCGCCCTCCAGCTGAGCGCCTGACGGACGCGGGGCCTTGCACCCCTGCGCCAAGGGGTTCCGACGGAGTTCGACGGAGCACACTGAGATGTATGAACAGGTGCTCATATTGTATAGCTTGACATCGAAATACGAGTTAAACCCCTATAATTCGAACTTATTGTGGATAGAATCGAGTCACCATTCACAAACAGCATAATCCGGGTTTATTACTGTCTCGTGCATGTCAAACACATGCAAACATCGCGTCATAGACGCGCAAAGCCTTGTCAGACGACGTCCAAAAAGGGCGTTGCAAACCTAGAAGAGGAAGGAATCCATCATGGCATTCGACAAGATCAAGGCATGGGGCTCCAAGCATCACAACGGCCTGCTCGTCGCGGGCGGCTTCGCCCTGGGCACCGCCGGCGTCAAGGCCATTACCTCCGAGACCGCCAAGAAGGGCTACGTCAAGGTTGTCGCCTCCGGCATGCGCGCCAAGAACGCCTACCTCGACGTGTGCGAGCAGGCCAAGGCCCAGGTCGACGACATCGTGGCCGAGGCCAACTACATCACCTCCGACGACGCCGCCAAGGCCAACGCCTAAGCAGCAAGGGGAAGACCTATGGACTTCGCACCTGTCAAAGAGCTGCCGGGGCGCGTGCGCGTCAAGCTGCGCGGCCCGGTTCCCGAGGGTGACGTTGCCGCCCTCGCGCAGGTGGTTCGGGCTTGTCCGGACGTGACGAAGGCGACCGTCTACCCGCGCAACGGCGAGATTGCGATTTGCTACGCGGCAGGGGAGGGCGCCAAGCAGCGCGTCTTCTCCCACCTCGTGGGCATCAAGGCGGCCGACGTCGAGGCGGCCCGTGACGTCGTCGAGTTCGACACCGGGTCGCAGACGCGCGCCCTCGTACAGGACATCCTGTGGCTCGTGGGCTCGCACTACGCCCGCCGTTGGTTTTTGCCCGCGCCCCTGCGCACCGCCTGGACCGTTTGGAGCTACCGCAAGTTCCTCGCCGAGGCCGTCCGTTCGCTTGCATCCGGCAAGCTCGACGTGCCTGTGCTCGACGCCGCAGCCATCGGCATGGCGTTCATCTGCAAGGATCCCAAGACCGCCTCGTCCACGATGTTCCTGCTGAACCTCGGCGAGACGCTTGAGGAGTACACGCGCGCCCGCTCCCAGGGCGAGCTCATCCGCTCGCTGCTCGAGGCCCCCGAGACCGCCCGGCGCATCGAAGGCGAGCGCGAGGTCGCGGTTCCCACCACCTCGCTTGCCGAGGGCGACCTCATCGTCATCCGCACGGGCATGCCCGTCAGCGTCGACGGCACGGTGGAGCGCGGAACGGCCATGGTCAACCAGGCTGCGCTTACCGGCGAGCCGCTGGCCGTGGAACGCACGGTGGGCGACGACGTGTTCGCCGGCACGGCCGTGGAAGACGGCGAGATCTTCGTGCGCGTGCATGCCGGCACGGGCAAGACGCGCCTGCGCTCCATCGTGAGCCTCGTGGAGCAGTCCGAGAGCCTCAAGGCCGGCGTGCAGACGCGTCGCGAGGCGCTTGCCAACAAGATCGTCCCGTGGAACTTCCTGCTTGCGGGCATCGTGGCCATCACCACGAAGAGCCTGGTGAAGACCGCCGCCTCCATGATGGTCGATTACTCGTGCGCCCTCAAGCTCACGGGCTCCATCGCGGTGCTGTCGGCCATGAACCAAAGCGTGCGCGAGGGCTTCATGGTGAAGGGCTCCAAGCACTTCGAGGCCGTGGCCAACGCCGACACCATCGTGTTCGACAAGACGGGCACGCTCACCAACGCCGAGCCCAAGGTCGCGGGCGTGCTTGCCTTCGACGGCTGGAACGAGACGGAGGTGCTGCGCTTCTCGGCTTGCCTGGAGGAGCACTTCCCCCATCCGGTGGCCCGTGCCGTCGTCAACGCCGCCGCCGAGCAGCAGCTGCAGCATCGCGAGCGCCATGCCGAGGTCGAGTATATCGTGGCCCACGGCATCGCAAGCTCGCTCGACGGCAAGCGCTGCGTCATCGGCAGCGAGCACTTCGTGGTGGAGGACGAGGGCGTCGTGATCGACGACGCCATGCGCGCCCGCATCAACGAGGCGTTCGGCTCCATCTCCTCGCTCTACCTGGCGGTGGATGGGCAGCTTGTCGGCGTCATCGGCATCCACGACCCCATCAAGCCCGGCGTGCCTGAGGCTGTGGCGCAGCTTCGCCGCCTCGGTTTCAAGCACATCGTCATGCTCACGGGCGACAACGAGCGCGCGGCCGCCCCTGTGGCAGCCGAGGCCGGCATCACCGAGTTCTGCGCGAACATGCTGCCTGAGCAGAAGCATTCCTACGTGGAGCGCCTGAAGGCCGAGGGGCGCCGCGTGGTGATGGTGGGCGACGGCGTCAACGACTCCCCGGCCCTGTCTCTTGCAGACGTGGGTGTCGCGATGGGTAACGGCACCGCCATCGCCAAGGAGGTCGCCGACATCACGCTCACCCAGGGCGACCTGTGGAGCATCGTGCGTCTGCGTCAGCTGTCGTGCGACCTCATGCAGCGCATGGACCTGCAGTTCCGCGAGGTCATGGTGTTCAACTCGGCGCTCCTTGCCCTTGGCATCGCCGGAATCATCCTGCCCGCCACGTCGGGCCTGCTCCACAACGGCTCCACCATCCTGTTCTCCGTGCAATCCGCGCGCACCTATCACCTGGACGCGCATGAGGACGTCGTGCCTGCGCAGGACGTCGTCGTCTCGTCGGCTCAGGAGGGCTAGGTTTACCTGCTCGACACAGGTTGTTGAGCGTGCATCCACATAGCCGTGCCATCATGGGCGCTGCATCCGCTGAAAGGGCCTTAAAGGTCATAGCAGGCAGGTGCAGCGCCCTTTTTGTCGTTGTGCGGCGTGCCGCGCGGGGGTATAAAAAGAAACCAGGGCCAAAGCGCGGGAAGGGGATGCAGCACATATGATGGGTCGCACAACGTTCACGGTGGTGGCGACGCTTGCGTTGGCAAGCTGCCTGGCGGCAATTCCTTTGCTGGGTTGCCAGGACACGGGAGGCGCCTCGCAGGCCGATGCTTCCAAGGCCTCCACGCAGATGTCGGCCGATTCCCAACCTTCCAGCGCTTCGGCCGCAGGCGACGACCCCGCCCAGGACAGCGCCCCCACTTTGCAGACCGCGACGAGCAGCGTCACCATCCCCGTTGACTTCTTCGAGATTCTGGGCATTTCCGAGCATGGCCGCGAGAAGTTCCTTGAGAACATGGGGGCCACCGACATCACGGCCCAAGAAGACGGGTCATACGTCGTGAACCTCTCCAGCGCCGACTTCGACGCCTTTGCCGCCCATGCCTACCAGGCAATTCAGGACAAGATCAAGTCGAGCACCACAGACGGCACCTATACCGACGTTGTGTCCGTCGATTACGACGAGACGTTCGCCACCGTCGTCGTGGTGCTTTCCTCCAAGGCCATCCCCGAACAAGACGCGGGGCTGGCGGCCAGTCTGGGGCATGCCGCCAACGTCTACCAGCAGATTGCGAACCTGCCGGTAGACTGCGACGTCATCGTCATGAACCCCGACGGCGACCAGCTCTTCGAGTCCGCCTATCCCGAGACGAGCACGACTGCGGAGTAGCATGGCCCTCTGGCGTCCCAAACGACGAGGCCCTCCCGAACAACCGCTCGGGAGGGCCTCGTCATCAATAAAGCAACGCGCAGCCGCTGCGCATCCGCAGGTCTAATACTGGGATTCGTGCTTGGAGAAGAAGTCAGTCCTTGCCGGCAGCTCGCGCACCGCGTGCTGCCCGGGCTGCTCGCCGACGGCGGCCGTCAGCTCGTCGAGGCTCATGAAGGCGGTGTCCCAGCTGAAGAAAAGCTCCTCGCTGAACTGGAAGTAGTCGCGAATCATCTCGCAGCCGGCGGGCACGCAGGGGTGCATGAGCAGCGCGGCCACGCGGAGCTGGGCGAACGCGTCGCGAAGCGCCGCCTGCATCGCCGCCGCCGAGGCGGCCTCGTCCTCCGTGTTCTTGGCCGCCTTGCTCGCGTCGCTCCAGCGCTTGTTGGCGTCGCGGATGAAGTCGTCGGCCACGCGCAGCGCGCCGGGGAAGTCCAGGGCGTGCATCTTGCGCTCGAAGGCGAGCAGCGCCTTCTCGCAGGCTGCGCTCACCTCGGGCGCGGGGGCGCCGGCGGGCAGCTTGCCTGAGCAGTGCGAGGCGGCGCCGTAGAAGCACGAGCGCGCCAGGCGGTTGAAGACGTTCGTGAGCAGGGCCGACTCCTTGAGCGCCGGGTCGGCGGCGCGGGGGTCGTCGCGCTTCTTGGGGTCGGGCTCATAGGGCTTGGGGGAGAAGCTCACGGGCTTGTCGCCCAAGCCGAGCGACAGCCAGTGGGCGCGCAGCTGCTCGGGCGTGTAATGTTCGAGGAGGTCGAGCGCCATGGGCGGCTTCACGGCGCCGGAGCTGGAGGCCTTCGCACCCATGAACAGGATGTGGTAGTTGGCCACGGGCACGCTCTGCTTGATGCCCCAACCCAGCGCGTCCCACAGGGCCGGCTGTGCCACGCAGTAGAAGTAGATGTTGTCC
>CAKUKJ010000118.1 GCA_934662525.1 uncultured Coriobacteriales bacterium
CCTGATGGATGGGCCGTCTTTTCCCGGACTGGTGCCGCTCGTCACCTGAAAACTGTCTCTTGCAGATTTTGTTGAGGCGCGTTATAGTGATTTGTGCGTTTTTCATCAGGGGGATGTCGACGCTTTGTGGTTTTGGGGGAACAGGGCAGGCTGCTTGCGAGTGGCCTGCCCTGTTTTTGTATGAGGCGCCAGGTGCCCGCAGCAATCCTAACAGCCAAGCTTCTCAAGCAGGGCGCGGGCTAGGTCGCCAACCTGCGTGCGCAGGTCGGTGGGAGATATGACCTCGACGCCGCCAAGGCTGGCGACGACGGCCTGGGGCAGCCAGGCCGATCCGGGCACCCAGGGTATTTGGGCGACGTAGGCCCCCGCCTCTTGCTCTGCGGCGCTGATATGGGCCGATTCCTCTGCGCTGGGGAACCGGCGCACCTCGATGCCGGGCCAAGCCCCCTTGTCGATGGCGGCGTGGTCGTGCACGGCAAGGACGGCCCACTCTGCTCTGCTCATGTCGAGCCCGGCCTGCACGTCCTCGTCTTCTTCGCGGACTGCGAACGTCTCCCCCGTGGGCACGGGAGTTGCCTGAAGGCGGTCGAGCCTGAACGTGCGCACGGCCTGCCTGGTGCGGCACCAGGCGCTGAACGACCAGCTGGCGACTGTGGTGTCGTACCAAACGGCAAGGGGCTCGACCTCGCGCGCCGAGCGCTCCCCCTTTGCGTCGCGGTAATCGACGGCAAGGACATGGCGCCGCGCGACGGCGTCGGCAACGACCTCGAGCGCGCCGTTCGGGACGGACGCCTGTCCGGCAACGGTGTCGAAGCGGTCGAGCTTGAGGTGGGGAAGCGCGCCCGCAACGAGGCGCGCAAGGTGCCCGTCGTTGTCCATGCCGGAGGAACGCAAGGCCACGAGCAGCGAAAACGCCTCGGAGCGAGAAAGGCGCATGAGGCCGTCGAAGGCGAAGTCGAGGCGTTGGGGCACGATGTGACCGCCGTCGTCCACCTCGATCCATGCCGCCGGCAGGGCATCCCCGCAGCCGTAGTCGATCTTGTCGATGATGCGCACGGCGTCTTGTTCGCTCATGCCCGCCAGCTCGCAGAACCGTGCCATCCCAATCGGCTCGCCCGCCTCAAGCGGGTTGGCGGGAGCAAGCGCGTTCACGGTCTGCAGCACACGGATCATCTTCTCGAGCGTTGTGCTCTTTGCCTTGCGGCCCTTAGCCATGCAGCATCGCCGTCCTTTCCAATCCCTGCTCGAGCGTCTCGACAAGCTCGTCGGGGCCCGTTGCGACGAGCCCCGCCTCCATCAACGCCCCGGCGGCCCACCGCGCAGCCCGAGAAAGGTCGTGCGCCTCTACCTGCCAGGTCGTCTCATCGACCCAGTTGCCGTGCCCCGCGCAGAGACGTCGGGCCGGGGCGGTGCCGTCGGGCGCGGCCTTGAAGCTTGCAGGGATGTCTTGTGTGCCATACTCGAGCGGCAGGCCCCGATATGCGTCGACGGAGAAGTCGGCCGGCACCTCGAACGAGCGCTTCGTCGTCTTGACGCCCGCAAGCTCGATGCGGTCGTCGCGAAAGACGCGCATGCCCGACCTCGTGCGGTCCCAGGCCACGAAGAACGTGTGCTCGTCATGTCGAAAGACCCCGTAGATATCCACATTGCGGGTGGAGGAGACCCCTTGGGCGTCGCGATAGTCGAACGTCACCCCATGTCGGTCGGCATATCCGGCAAGAAGCGCCTCCCAACCGGCTGCCTGCGCGGCGTCGTCGCGCACGGCAGACCCCAAAAGCGACCTGGCCTGGCCCGAGCCAAGCGCAAGTTTGTCATGTGCGCGGCGCAGACGGTCGAGGTAGGCCTCGTTGCCTGGATGGCCGGCCTGCTGCTGCGACGCGATGTAGGCCTCCAACAGCAGGCAGATTTCCATGGCTGGTTGGGTGAAGCCCGGGTTGGCCTGCATATAGGTTGCCCGCTTGTCGACGCGCCAGGCGACCTGCTCCCCCGCCGTCTTGACCTCTTCCAGGTAGATGCCATTGTCTTTCAGGTCTTCGCGCATGCGGCGAAACGTGCGCTCGTATGACTCCTCCTGCAGCCCGCCCGCTCCCAAGAACCCGCGCTCCGCCATCTGGCGCACGCTCAGGGGCTCGCTCAGGGCCCAGAAGAGCAGCATGAGCCGCTCGTCTGCCTTCACTTGGGGAGCTACGGCCTCTATCTCGCTCATGGGCGGTCCTTTCGGCATGCCTCGGCGGCGATGCGATATCAGCAAAGTATGCGACAAATTACGGAAGTCGGGTCAAACAGGGGCGCTTCGTGAGATGATTATAGAATCTGTATGTGAGCCCTCATCGCGCCTCACGAGAAACGAAGGAGTTTCATATGTGCGCAGCCCCCAACGGTAGCCACTTCCCATCTGCCGGCCATACCGGATCCGCCCATCTACGACCCGACGCCGCCCAGACGCGTTCCGAAAACATGCAGGTCGGAGTACCCAACGCGTCCGACACGTTCGCGGACATGCCCGCCGTCACAGGTTTCGGCGGCTACACGCCCAACGGTAGCGACTCCACGCCCATGAGGCCCGTCTACACCGCAGCGCCCGCAGGCGAGACGGAGGAGTTCCTCGCCATCACGGGCGCGGCCGCCCAAGCCCGGCAGCAACCTGAGCTTGCCCCGTCCGACCAACCCGTGAGCGCGCCGGCCAACCCGCTTGTCGCGGCCAAGATGGCCAACGCCGGCCAGGCAAAGGAAGGCGGCCTCTTCCCCATCCAGGAGGTGGAGCCCAAGCGCGGCACGAAGGAGTTCGACACCACGTTCAACGAACCCCGCTCCAAGAAGTCGGGCATCATCGTGGCTGTCGTCATCGTGGCCGTGGTTGCCGTCTTTGCCGCCGCGTACATCTATCTCACCAACAAGGAGGCCGCGCAGGCCCGCACGAAGCTCGACGCGGCAATCGAGACCCTCGTCTCGACCGATGCCGTCATCTCCAGCATCGACGGGGCCGTGGCCGAGGAGATTTCCACCGGCGTGACCCCCGAGGCGCTCTCGCTTGCCCTTGAGCAGACCACGACGACGCAGAACAGCCTGTCGAGCGCCGAGACGCAGGCAAGCGACGCCCTTGCCTCCTCGCGTCTGACATCCGAGCAGACCGACGCTGCCAACGCCGTGCTTACGAGCGTCTCGGCCCGTCGCTCCATGCTTGAGGCCGCCCGCCAGATCCAGACGGCAACCTCCGCAAGTACTGTCGCCGCCGATGCCCTCAACCAGGTGTTCGACCTGGTGGCAGACGCGAACAGCAAGTATTCCTACGCCAACGACCTGTGGAATTCCTACAACGGCGGCGGCGACATCAGCTGGCTGAACCCGCAGGACATCCTCGACAACGAGATGGCCGCATACAACGACATCCAGAGCGCCCTGCAGATCGTCGCCACGGCGAAGGAGAGCGCCACCAGCGTTGATTTCACGGCCGTCGAGAACGACTTGAACTGCTATGCCGACCTGCTGAACGCCCGCTATACCCACAACAGCTATGCGATTGCGGGCGACACGGCCTCTGCCGACGCCCAGCTGGATTGGTTCAACACGGCATCTGCAAACCTCGATGCAGCCGCTGCCCAGATGTACTGGAGCACCGACGAGTACCTTGCCGCCTACGGCCCCGCCGACACCTCGGTGGACGCGTTCGTCTCCAACTACGCCTACGCCCGCGACAAGCTCGTCTCGGCCGATGACACGATTGCGGCCTATGCCGGGACGACTCCTGCGGTGAGCGGCGCGCTGCCTGAGGCTGCGAGCGCCTCCGAGGGCGAGGCGGCCTCTGGGGAGGATGCCTCTGCCGAGGGGGAGCCTGCCGAGGATGCGCAATCTGCCGAGGGCGAGGCTGCGGCCGAGGGCGACGCCGCCCAACAGGAAACCGGCGAAGACGGCCAGGCTGCCTAACCTGAGACTGAGCCTGTATCCACCTGCATCACCTGAGCACCCGGCCTTGAGCCATTTGAGACGCACGCGAAACGAAACCACGAACGACATGCTTGGAGGAACCCCCGTATGGCCGACGCCAAGGAAACCATGCGCTACCTCACGAAGGAATATGAGATCGCACCGGCAGGAACCCGTGAGGAGAGCGACGCCGCCACGGTCGTGGCGCGCGTTTTCCATCAGCATGGCCTTGAGACCATGCAAAAGAGCTTCAACTACACCTGGCATGGCAATCTGGGACTTTCGGTCATGCTGCTGCTGAGCGCCGTGTTCTCCCTGCTGGGAGCGCTGCTGTCGGGCGTGGTTTCCACGGTCATGTTCGTGCTCGTGGCGATTGTCGGCGTGCTGTATCTGCTCGACCGTAAGTTTGGCGTCAAGACATACAGCTGCCTGGGTCTTACAGGGTCGAGCCAGAACGTCGTTGCCCGCCACCCCGCCGCGGCCCCTACGGCTTCCGGCCAGAAGGCGCGCCCCGTCGTGGTCATCGCGCATTATGACACCCCCCGGGCCGACCTGCTGAGCATGCCCGCCGTCTCCTGGGTGAAGCCCTACATTCCGCGGATTCTCGACGTGTGCGTCGTTGTCGAGGTCGTAAGCCTGCTCGTGCAGGTGCTGCCTCTGCCCGCCGGCCTCAAGAACGTCTTTGCGGCACTGGCTGTCATCGCCGCCGCCGTGCTTGTGGTGTGGGCCATCTGCAACCTGCTGCACCTCTTCGTGCTCCCCTACACCCTCGGCGCCAACGACAACAAGTCGGGCGTCGCCGCCGTGCTCGGCGTGCTCGACCGCATCCGCCCCGTTCCCGATGGCATGCCTTTCGGTCCCGACGACGAGGTGCGAGAGGGCGTGCCCGCCCCGGCTCCCACCCAGTCCGACGAGATGCCCGATGGCGAGAAGAAAAAGGCCCGTCGCGAGCAGCTTGCCGCGATGCTGCGCTCGGGCGACAGGGTCAAGGTCGATGTTGCGGGCAATGAGAGCAAGGCGGCTGACGGCGGCCAGACCGACGCCGACGACGGCCATGTGGTGATGCGCCCGCGCCGTCCCATCGACGAGCGACCCGAGGACGCCCACGCCCCCAAGCCCGTGCGTCACGGCCTGCAGGCCGTGCGCAGCTTGGGCATCCTGCCGCCTAGCTGTGAGATCGAGTACGTTGACACCGAGGAGGGCAACGTCCATCGCGCAAGCGACCATGGCGTGTGCACGCCCGCCGCTCCCGCTGCCTCCACCATGCTCATCCCCTCTGCCCCGCTGGCCCAGCCCGCCCAAGCCGAGCTCGACCTGGACAACCAGGCTGCCCCTGCGCAGAAACCGGCCGAGCCCCTCGACCCTGAGGCGGCAAAGGACGCCGAGGCCGACGCGATGTTTGCCTCGATCGTGCGCGAGAACCATCTCTCGGGCGACCTCGACGCGGGCGGCAATGGAGCCACGACGCTGCTCGACCCCGTGGGCGCGGGCACCGCGACCGTGACCTCCACCGACGAGCCCGACGCCGAGCTGCGCTCCTCTGCCAGCGCGCCTCGCGACGTCGCCATGCATTCGGCGAGCGTCTCGCAGCAGTTCGTGATGGACGAGCCCGACTCGTTCACCGCCTCGGCCATCCAGGACCCGACATGGGGCACCTCGTCGTTCAAGCCCGTCGCGGCAAGTCCCGCCCCGCGGTTCCTCGCTGATTTGCCCGACCCGGCCGTTGCGGCCGTCGACCCCTTCGGCGTGTCGAACATCCAGACGGTTGGCAACTACAACCCCGACGATTTCTCGAGCATGGACTTCGCGACCGGCACGCACCAGACCGTGACGCCCGCAATGCTTGAGCAAGCCCGCCGCCAAGACCTTGCCGGTTTCTCCACCGACCTGACCGACTCGCCCAAGCGTGGGCGCAAGGCAAAGAAGTCGCGCCAGAAGGGGCGTATCTCCACGCGTGCGGCCGACATGCAGCAGCAGATGCAGGAGCAGTCGTTCAACGATTGGCTGGGTCTCGACGAGGGCTACGACGCCAAGAAGAACGGCGCGCAGATCGGCTCGTGGGACAACTTCAACGACAACGACGGCAACAACGGCGGTGCCGGCAACAACCCCCGCTGGCAGGGCGGCGCAGCACCCCGCCGCACGCGCCACATGAGCCGCGAGGGCGAGGAGGCCGCGCGCGCCCGTCGCGCCGCCATGCGCCTGGGCGACATTGACCTCACCTCTCACGAGGTCTGGTTTGTGCTGACCGGTGCGGGCGAGGCCGGCAACGCCGGTATCCGCGACTTCATCGAGAGCTACCGCAGCGAGTTGCGCGGCGCCTACTTCATCAACCTCGAGTGCCTGGGAGTGGGCCGTCAGTCCCTGCTCATCGATGAGGCCGCCGACCATGGCGCCGTGCATCCCGACCGCCGCCTTGTCAACATCTTTGGCCAGGTGAGCCAGGACATCAACCGTCCCGTTGCCCTGGAGCGCATGCCGTGGCGCGCGAGCGACGCGAGCATCGCCCTTGAGCAGGGCTGCCGCGCGGTCACGCTGTGCGGCGTGGCGGGCGGCGTGCCCGCGAACGCCCAGTGGACGGGCGACTCGCCGGAGAAGCTCGACACGAACGCCATCGAAGACGCCGTGGACATGGTCGTCGAGGTCATCAAGAACGCGTAGGGAAACCGGCCCGTGCGCGGGTAGACGGTAGAGAGCAGAGACGCATGTGGTCGCCTTGCAGGCCCCGGAGGGCGGCACGGCGGCCACAGCGCGTTATGGAAGGATTGATGTGAAGATCATCGTCGTGGGGTGCGGCCGTGTGGGCAAGCAGCTTGCCGAGGTGCTCGACACGCCTGAGAACCAGGTGACGGTCATCGACGTGGACCCTGCGGCCTTGGCGCGCCTCTCAAGCGAGTTCCAAGGCGCGCGCGTGGTGGGGCACGGTTACGACGAAAGCGTGCTTGAGCAAGCGGGCATCCGCGAATGCGACGCCTTGGCAGCCGTCACGAGCCTGGACAACGTGAACCTCATGTCGAGCGAGGTGGCCCGGCGCCTCTACAACGTGCCCCATGTGCTCACACGCCTCATCAACC
>CAKUKJ010000119.1 GCA_934662525.1 uncultured Coriobacteriales bacterium
GCATGCAGGTCATCGACTGCGGCGTGCCGGTGCTCTCCATGCACGCGCCGTGGGAGCTCGTGAGCAAGGCCGACGTGTACGAGGCCTACCGCGGCTACAAGGCGTTCTTGGCGGCGGAGTAGTGCCCATGCTCACCATCGGCTGCCATCTGTCTGCCTCAAAGGGCTACCTCGCCATGGCGAAGTCTGCCGTGTCCATAGACGCCAACACGTTCCAGTTCTTCACGCGCAACCCGCGCGGCGGCAAGGCCAAGGACATCGACCCGGCCGATATCGAGGCGTTTCACGCATACTGTGCCGAGCACGGCATCGCGACCATCCTGGCGCATGCCCCCTACACGCTCAACGCGGCGGCCGCCAAGCCCGAGGTGGCCGAGTTCGCCCGTGCGACGTTTGCCGACGACCTCGCGCGCATGGAGGCCACGCCGCACCAGATGTACAACTTCCATCCGGGCAGCCACGTGGGCCAGGGCGCCGAGGTGGGCATCGAGAAGGTCGCCTGCGTGCTCAACGAGGTGCTCGAGCCCGGTCAGACGACGACGGTGCTGCTTGAGACCATGGCGGGCAAGGGCACCGAGATAGGCCGCACGTTTGAGGAGCTGCGCGCCATCATCGACCGCGTGGAGCTTTCCGACCAGCTCGGGGTGTGCCTGGACACCTGCCATGTGTGGGACGCCGGCTACGACATCGCCCACGACCTCGACGGCGTGCTTGCGGAGTTCGACCGCGTCATCGGCCTGGGCCGCCTGCGCGCCATCCATCTCAACGACTCGATGAACCCCCTCGGCGCCCACAAGGACCGCCATGCCGCCATCGGGCAGGGCCATATCGGTTTCGAGGCGCTCCGTGCCGTGACGCGCCACCCGGCCTTTGCCCACCTGCCGTTCTTCCTTGAGACGCCGCACGACACCCTTGCCGGCTATGCCGACGAGATTGCGCGCCTCCGTGGGGAGGAATAGCGTGCCTGTGACGACCGGGCACCCCCTGCGCATCCTCCACGTGAGCGCCCAGAAGCCCGACTCCACCGGAAGCGGCGTCTACCTCACCCAGGTGGTGGCGGCGTGCGCGCGCCTGGGCTGCGAGCAGGCGGTCGTGTGCGGCATCGGGCCCGATGACGCGCCCTTGCTGCCCGAGGGGGTCGCCGTCTATCCTGTGCGGTTCGAAACGGCCGAGCTGCCCTTTCCCGTTGTGGGCATGAGCGACGTGATGCCGTATCGCGCAACCCGCTATCGCGACATGACGCCCGAGATGGTGGGGCGGTTCCGCACGGCGTTTGAGCGGCGCCTGCGCGAGGCGGCTGGCGCCCTCAAGCCCGACGTCATCTTCTGCCACCACCTCTACCTGCTCACTTCCTGGGTGCGTGAGCTTTTCCCGCACGTTCCCGTGGCCGCGCTCAGCCATTCGAGCGACCTGCGGCAGATGCGCCAGCACGCCCTTGAGCATGACCGCATCGTGGCGGGCATCCGAGGGCTCGACCTCGTCTTCGGCCTGCACGACGGCATGCGCGCCACCATCGCGGATATCTACGGCGTCCCGGCGAGCCGCGTGCGCGTGCTCGGCACGGGCTACGACGCCGCGCTGTTTCGCCGAGAGGGGCCCCAGGCGCTGGACATGGGGCCGGGCCGCCCGCGGCGCGTGCTGTATGCGGGCAAGATTTCCCTTGCCAAGGGCGTGGCGAGCCTCATGCGTGCGGCGCGCCTGCTGCCTGAGGAGCTGGTCGACGTCGAGGTATACCTGGCGGGAGGTGCGGGAGAGCCGGGCGAGTATGCGGCTATCGAGCGCCTTGCGCAAAGCTGCGGACACAGGGTCGCCTTCCTGGGCAAGCTGAGTCCGGCCGAGCTTGCCGGCTACTACCGCTCCTGCGACACGTTCGTGCTGCCGAGCTTTTACGAGGGGCTGCCGCTCGTTGTGGTGGAGGCGATGGCATGTGGCTGCAGGGTCGTGGTCACCGACCTGTCGGGCGTGCGCCCTTGGCTCGACGCCAACCTGCCGGGTGCCCCCGTGCGCTATGTGGCGCTGCCTGCCATGGAGGACGTGGATCGTCCCATGGAGACCGACCTGCCTGCCTTCGAGCAGCGACTGGCCCGCGAGCTTGCTGCGTCCCTGGCCGAGCCTGTTCGTCCGTGCGACACGACGGCGCTTTCTTGGGACGCTCTCGCCGCGCGTCTCGTGAGGGATTTCGAGACGGTGTGCCGCTAGGCTGCGATGTGAGGCCCGCGCGTGTTGCCGCCTGGGGCCGGCGCGCCCATCGGGGTTCGTCGGGCGGCCGTTTCGAACGGCTGTCCCATAGGGGCCGCCGGCTGTCCGAGCACGAAAAAGGCCCTTTCGCGCCCGTGGGCGCGAAAGGGCCTTGCACATTCCTATGGCGGAGATGCATGTGAATCGAACACACCCGAGACGTTCTGCGCGCCCCGCAACGGTTTTGAAGACCGCGGGAACCACCAGGCCCCATCCATCTCCAGAAGGCTCCCCTCATCGGAAAGCCATACTAGTATAGGTTAAAGCACCTGCTCATGAGGGAGGATTTCTATCTCACCTCTTGCTGCACAAGGTTCGTACATCACCGTCGCGCCGCGTGAGGCCGCACTGGTCGAAGTGCTCGAGCAAAGGCATGGCGTACTTGCGCGTCGTGCCCATGGCCTCCTTGAGCTCGGCCGCAGTTGCCGTGCCGTGCGCCTCGAGCCAGGCGCACGCAGCGGCCTTCAAGCCCTCAAGCGCACCTGTCTCCATATACGAGTCGGGGGCGTAGCGCACGAGCTTGCCCGCGCGCTCAAGCTCCCCGAGGGCCTTCTGCCCCGTCTTGGCGTCAAGCCCGGCCGCCTCGATGGCCTCGGCCGCCGTTGTGGGCCAGGCGCCTGCCGCCCGATAGACTTCCAGCAGGGCCTCCTGCGCCGCTTGGGCGCGGAGCTGCGCGCCTGCGCCTGCCGTCTTGTGGGCCACCTGGCTTTGTGCCAACACCACGTTGGGGCACATCGCAACGACCTCGTCAAACACGGCCTGGTCTGCCTCGGGGCAGACTTTGGCGCGCAGCGTCGCCTTGTCGATGCCGACCTCGTTGGGGTTGGCGCCGTGGAAGGCGAGCAGGGCCTTCTCGATTGCGGCTCCCAGGCGCTGCGTGCACTGCTTTGTCGCTATTGCAGGCTCGGACGCACCGCCCAACTGCACGACGTCGCGTGCCTCGGCAAGCTTGCCGAAGGGCCCCCTCGCGAGCGCGGCGGGAATACCGAGCCCTTGCGCGACCTCGACAAGCGTCACGGGCCTGCCCGCCGCACGCACAAACGCCTCCACGGCCGCTGCCACATCGCCCTCGTCGAGCGCGCGGACCTCCTTCTCGTCTGCCTCGGCCAAGACCGAGCGGCGCCTGGGGTGGGCGCTCAGCACGCCGCCGCCGCCGATGACGCGCGCCGGCGAGAGGGTGCGCACGATGAAGCGGTCGCCGTAGGTGAGCGGCAGGTCCTCGTCGAGGCGCACCTGCACGAGGCTCGAGCTGCCAGGCTTGAACTCCGCCGTCCCTTCCAGGCTCAATATGCGGCCTTCGACCTCGCGCGTGCCATGCGCGACGCGCACGCGTGCGCCGCTTTCCAGCGCGCTTCCGCAGGAGAAGGGGTCGAGGTAGTCGAAGCGGGCGTCGAAGCGGTTGGAGACCTGCACGCTTCCGGGCGTGGCGAGGAAGTCGCCGGGGCGCACCTCGTCGAGCGCGACGTCGGCCAGGCACACGGCCACACGGTTGCCCGCGCAGGCCTGCTCCACATCGGCGCCATGCATCTGCACCGAGCGCACACGGGAGCGCCTGCGGCAGGGGAGAAGCTCCAACTCGTCGCCCACGCTCACGCTGCCCGACCACAGCGTGCCCGTCACCACGGTGCCGAAGCCGCGCACGGTGAACGCGCGGTCGACGGGCATGCGCATGCTGCCGCAGTCGTGGATGCGCTCCGCGCCCTTGGCCGCCTCGTCGATGGCTGCGAGAAGCTCCGGCAGGCCCGCGCCCGTGCGGCTCGAGCAGGGCACGACGGCACATCCCGCGTAAGGCGTGCCCTGCATGTACGACGCCACCTCGTCGGCCATGAAGCTTGCCCACTCGTCGTCTACCAGGTCTGTCTTGGTGAGTGCGACAACGAGGCGCTTCACGCCGAGCACGCGCAGCACGGCCAGGTGCTCGACCGTTTGGGGCATGATGCCGTCGTCGGCCGCCACCACGAGCAGGGCCACGTCAACGCCGGTGGCGCCGGCCACCATCTGGCGCACGAAGCGCTCGTGCCCAGGCACGTCCACGACGCCCATCGTGCGGCCGCTTGGCAGCTTGAGCTGGGCAAAGCCAAGCTGGATGGTGATGCCGCGCCGCTTCTCCTCCTCAAGCCTGTCGGGGTCGGTGCCGGTGAGGGCGCGCACGAGCGACGACTTGCCGTGGTCGATGTGGCCGGCGGTGCCGAGCACGAGCGATGCGTTGGTCTTGGGATGCGACATGCGCGTCTACCTCGATTCTTTGTTGGCCTGCGGGCTCCTGGCCTGCAGGCGCGCATAGTCGGCCAGGGCCCCTGCGACCTCGCCCGCCTCTCCTGCGCCCATGAGCGTGCGCACGTCGAGCAGCAGGCGCTCGTTCTTGATGCGCGCCACGACGGGCACCTGGCGTTTCGTTTGCAGGTAGCGCTCGCAGTCCAGCGCGTCGCCGGCGTTGAAAGCCACCGCCACGCAGCGCGTGGGGATGTCGTAGAGCGGTAGCGACCCGCCGCCTGCGCGGCTCACCTCGTCGACGACCTCGCAGGAAAGCACCCCCTGTGCCGTCGCCTCGATCGCGTCGCGCAGCTCGCAGGCCATGGGGTCGAGCTCGGCGGCCGTGGCCGTGAGCATGCGCACCGTGGGGATGTCGCGCCGCGCCGTCTGCGGGTCGAGGTAGAGGCGCAGCGTGGCCTCGAGCGCGGCAAGCGTCATCTTGTCGAGGCGCAGCGCGCGTGCCAGGGGGTTCCTCTTCAGCCGGTCGATATGCTCCTTGCTGCCCACGATGATGCCGGCCTGTGGGCCGCCGAGCAGCTTGTCGCCCGAGAAGCTCACCAGGCCGCATCCCTTGAGCGCCTCGGCCACGGTGGGGTCGGCGTCCGGGCCCAAGAACGACAGGTCCACGAACGCGCCCGACCCCAGGTCCTCATAGACGAGCAGGGGGTCCTGCCCGAGCGCGGCGCGCCTCTCGTTTTCCTTGCGGGCCACCTCGGCCAGCTCGCGTGCGCTCACCGTCTCAGTGAATCCCACCATGCGGTAGTTGGAGGGGTGCACCTTGAGCAGCATCGCGGTGTCGGGCGTGATGGCGCGCTCGTAGTCGCGCAGGTGGGTCTTGTTGGTGGCGCCCACCTCGATCATATGGGCGTTGGAGTACTCCATGATGTCGGGGATGCGGAAGGAGCCGCCGATTTCCACCAGCTCGCCGCGGCTCACGACGGCGCTCTTGCCCGCCGCGAATTCGGCAAGCACGATGAGCACGGCGGCGGCGTTGTTGTTCACGGCCATGGCGGCCTCGGCGCCGGTGAGGGCGCACAGGAGGCGCTCGCAGTGGTCGTGGCGGCTGCCGCGCGACATGGTCTTCACGTTGTACTCAAGCGTGGAATACCCCGCGATGACGTCGTTCACGGCCGCGATGGCCTGGGGCGCCAGCGCCGAGCGGCCCAGGTTCGTGTGGATGATGACGCCCGTAGCGTTGATGACGCGGCGAAGCGAAGGCTCGGCTAGGCTGAGCAGCGCAAGGACCGCCTGCGCGGTGATGTCGTCGGTGCTTACCTCGGTGAGCGTTCCGGCGAGGATGCCCGTGCGCACGCGGTCGATGGCGGCGCGCACATGGTCGGCCGCCACGGCGTGGGGCACGTTTTGGGCGAGCATGGACACATGGGGGTTGTTGAGCACCTCGTCTACCTGGGGGAGCTTGCGCAAGAGGGCGCGCTGGGCGTCGTCGGTCACGTTTGGCCTCTTTTCGCTGGTCAATACCTTGCTTGATGAGACGAGGGTAGCAAAAAAGGGAGCGGGGGCCAGGGGCGGCGGGCAGCATCGCCGAATTGTCAAACGCAAGCGGCGCGGGGACGCGGCTGAACGGGGCGCGCGCGGGTGAAGGGATGTGCGCCCATGCGGCCCGATGCGTGCGTGCTCTGTGGAGGGCCGCACGGCATGTCGGCTTTGTGCTATCGTGCAAGCAATTTCCGGCGGGAATTCTGCACCCGCCCTCGATGCCCTTGACGTGCCCAATGCCGCCGTTTGCGCCGGCCGGGCGATTCTGCCGCCACGCCTTTATGCAATTTCATATACTCGCACTGACTGCATTACCGCAATCGGTCGCATCTGTCGCGGCGCGCAGCCGTGTCGCGTTTGTTCATCGAAAGGATCCCCACATGCTTTTCGACGCTTTTGGCAAGCAGTGCCCCATGCCCCTCGTGATGGCGAAAAAGGCCCTCGACGAGGGAGAGCGCGACGTGCAGATTAAGGTTGACAACGACACCGCCGTCACGAACCTCTCCCGCCTGGCAACTCAGCGCAACCTCGGCTTTGCGGTGGAGGACATTGAGGGCGGCTTCCTGGTGAAGTTCACGGTCGAGGCTGGCGCGCCTGCCACCTCCCCGTCCCCCGCAGCCCAGCCTGCCCCTGCTCCGGCCGACGCTCCCACCGGCGCGGGGTATGCCGTCTTCATCGGCAAGGACCACGTGGGCGAAGGCGACCCCCAGCTGGGCCGCAACCTCATGAAAATGGCCGTCTACACGCTCTCCGAGTCCGACGACGTGCCCGCCGCGCTTCTCTTCATGAACTCCGGCGTCAAGCTTGTGGCCGGCGAGGAGCCCCAGGTGGTGGAGAGCTGCCAGAAGCTCATCGAGCGGGGATGCGAGGTTCTTGTCTGCGGCACCTGCCTCAACTTCTACGGCCTCACGGAGAAGCTGGAGGCTGGCGACGTCTCCAACATGTACGACATCCTGGGGAGGATGC
>CAKUKJ010000120.1 GCA_934662525.1 uncultured Coriobacteriales bacterium
GGAGCTGCCCGTCCTCAATGGTGTACACGGTCATGGAGATGGGGTCTACCAGGCGCACCACGTCGAACAGCTGGGACATCTCAGAGATGAGCGCCTGGATTTGAGACAGCCTGTAACCCGATTCCCTCTCCATGCAAGACCCTCCAACGGCCGACAAGACACAAGACACATGTCGCCCATCTTACCACGGGACGCAGCGGCTCAAACCGCTTGGGCATGCCTTCCTCGCCTAACGGGCCGCAGCGCACGCGCGGAGCAGGGCATGGCGCCCGTTCAGGCGCCTGCCATCGCGCCGTGCTACAATGCCCCCTATCTTGTACATATCAGGCAGCGTGATAGGAGGCATGATGGATGCCATTTTTTCTGCAACAGCTTTGCGCGACCGTCCCAAGGAGGTCAAGGAGGCAGCGCGAGGAGGCATGGTGCGCATAACCGAGAACGGGAACGGGGCCTATGTGTTCTGCTCCGAGGACGTCTATCGTCACGAGCTTGAGCAGGTGCGCGAACAGGCTTTCTACGAAGCGCGTGCCGCCGAATCCATCGAACGCGGCATGAAAGACGTCGAGGCAGGCAGGTACGTCGTCGGCATCGAGGCGGCGAAACAGGCCGTAGCGGAACTGAGGGCGAGCCATGCATAAGCTGATCATCGCCCAGTCGTTCTTGGAAGACCTCGCTGAGTTGCCGGAAAACGTCGTCGAGGCGGTGTGGGCCGAGCTGGGCGTCGTAGGCGAGTTTCCTGGAGTCGGTTCATCGCTTCTCGAGCCGTATTTCAGGAACTCCTACGGCCCTCAGTGCCTCAAGGTTGCGGTATGCGGTTACGACGTGCTCTATAGGCGGCGGGACGACCAAGGCGAGGTCCATGTCCTCGGGGTAGTTCCGCAACGATGCATGAGATAGAAAGTCGCACAGGCAAGACGCATCCAAGATGCTCCTTGGCGATGAGGCCTTGCAGTCAATCCAATGGAGCCAAGGGCGGCCGCCAGCGTGAACTGCACCCCAAAACTTGGACGGCCTAAATAAGGTTACACCACAAGGGACTGGTTCCGGAACTCCTCCGGGGTCAGCCCCTTGAGCTTTACCTGGTGCCTCCGCGTGTTCCAATGGACGATGTAGGCCTCGAGGTCGCGCTTGAAGCTGGCGAAGTCCGGCCACCGCCCGCCGCGGAAGAACTCGTCCTTGAGGTGGCCGAAGACCTGCTCGGTGGCGGCGTTGTCCAGGCAGTTGCCCTTGCGCGACATGCTCTGCCTGATCCCCGCCTCCCTGGGCCTGGAGCACCAGGAGGCGTGCTGGTACTGCCAGCCCATGTCCGAGTGCAGCACGGGGGAGGCGCCCTCGGGCATCTTGGCGAGCAGCATGTCGAGCACCTCCTGCTGCTGGGCCATGTTCGGGCTCTCGGACACCGACCAGGCCACGATCTCCTTGCTCCCGAAGTCGTAGACCGGCGCCAGGTAGGCCTTGCCCCACGGCTGCTTGAACTCGGTGACGTCCGTGCCCATCTTCTGCCAGGGGCGCTCGGCCGAGAAGTCGCGCCCGACGACGTTCTCGAAGGTCTCCCCGACGACGCCCCTGTACGAGTTGTACCTGTGGTAGTCGGTCTCCCGGCGGATGCCGCAGCGCAGCCCCATCTCGTTCATCATCTTCAGCGCCGTCTTGTCGGCGATGACGGCGCCCTCCTCCGCCCTCAGGCACATGGCGACCTGCCTGTGGCCGCAGCCGTTGGGGGTGCGCGAGAACACCTCCCGGGCCTTGTCCCACAGCTCCGGCCTGGTGGGCGAGGGCGGGTGGGCGAGCGAGTAGTAGTACGACGAGCGCGCGAGCCCCGCCGCGGCCAGCAGGTCGGCGAGGGCGAACTGCCCCGAGAGGGCCTCGACCGCCTGGGACTTCTCCCAGTTGGTCGGGCCTACACCCCCCTCAGGGCACGCAATTTTTTTAGGTATGCGATTTCGGCCTCGAGCCTGCGGACCCGCTCCTCGAGCTCCTGCTCGCGCGCCTTGGGCGCCGCCTCGGGCGCCGAGCCCCTCGGCCTGCCCTTGGGCTTGGGCCGCAGCGCCTCGGCGCCGCCCTCCCGGTACGCGCGGCACCAGGCGTTGAGCGGCGTGAGCGAGGCTATGCCGAGCTCGGCCATCACCTCCGGCTTGGGCCGTCCCCCGTCCACGACGGCGCCGGCCGCGGCCAACTTCGTCTCCCAGCCGTAGCTCGCGTGCGACTTGCCCATGCCCAGCAGCACCTCCTTCCCGACCGCCCTGTACGTCAGGAGCCATTTTCGCACGGTCTTCTCGGGGACGCGGAGCTCGCGGGCGACGGACTTCGAGCCGCGCCCGGCGGCGAACAGGTCGGCCGCCCTCTCCCTGACCTCCCTGCCGTGCCTGCACCTCAGGTCGACGGACATGAAAAACCTCCCATCTCTCGGACTTTACTTTCCGTGTCCAAGAAATGGGAGGCAGTTCAGCGTGGTGGCCGCCCTTTTCGTTCGCTGACCGGGGAGAGCAAGGCAGACCGGTCGGACAACGATAGACCCTACAGGTAGTACAGGTACGTGCGGAGCTTTTCGGCGGGGGCGGCGTCGAGGGTGCCGTCGAAGGAGAGGTGCAGGATGGGCGGCTCCAGGCCCAGCGACTGCTCGCGCAGGCGCAAGACGATGTCGACGTTCTCGTACATGCTCGCCGCCTCGATCACGCCGTCGCAGCGCCCGTGCAGGCAGACGGCCTTCGCGTAGCGGTAGCGGGCGTTGGCCCCGCGGAACTGGCCGAAGAGGCCGGTGGCGCGGTCGCGCAGCGCAGCCTGGTCGGGCTCGTAGGGCGAGACGGGGCCCAGGGCGCGCGACACCTCGCCCAGCATGGCCTCAAGGCGGTCGAGCACCTCGGCCCACTCGGGGGTCGAGAGCTTGCGGGCATAGGCTAGCAGCTCGGGACGCGCGGGCTCATGGGCGCTCTGGGGCATGCCGTCGGGGCCGATGATGTGCGAGAGTGACGCGCTCGTCACGGCGTCTACCTGGGGTTGTGCAGAGCATCCGCCGCATGCCCCGTCGGAGCCATGCGCGCCGCAGTGGCCCTCGAGGGCCTGCATGGCGGCTGCGGCCTGCTCGGGGGAGACTCCCTCGGGCGCGTCCGGCTCGGTCGTGAAGCCTGCCGCCAGGTCGATATCGGCCTTGACGCTCGCACCGCTCGCAGCGTCCACGCCGTCGCCGGAGCCGGCGAAGTCGATCTGGCTGTCGGCCAGGGGATGGCCGTCGCGGGTGACCTGGACGCCGGCGGTGTAGAGGCCGAAGTCGCGCTTGGTGAAGTCGGGCATGCCCGGCGTCACCTCAACGCCCGTCTCGCCCAGAATGGGCATGATGTCGTTCGTCACGCGCTCGTGCTCGTCGGCCTGGGCGGCGTCGCGCCACAGGAACAGCAGGTACTCGGCCAGCGGCATGCGCACAAGGCGGTTGCCGGCCTCCTCCAGCTCGGCCCATGTGCCGCCGTCGAGCGCGTCGCCGCACACGACGGGCCACTCGCCCACAAGGCCCAGGCGCTTGCCGGGCGCGGCCGGCATGGCGGCGACGCGACGGGCGGCCTCCACCACGCAGGCCAGGGCGGCGGTCGCATCGCAGGCCCCCTCCAGCGCCCGCGTCAGCTCGGCCGCGACGCCCGCACGCGCGGCCAGCGGGGCGGCGAGCACCACGTCGCCGGCCAGCAGGCGCACGAAGAGGCCGTCGATGTCGCGCACCGCGCAGGGCAGCTTGTCGAGGGCGGGCGCCACGACGGCGACGTCGCGCATGCCGCGCTCGTCGAGGACGGAGCGAACGACTCGCCCGTACTGGCCGTCGGCCTCGCCGCCCTCGGCGCTGGGCAAAAGCAGCTGCAGGCGGGAGGCGGCGGGGTCGTTGCCGTGGAGGAACTCACCGGGCGTGGAGGGAGCGGCCACGGGTGAGGCGAGCTCGGTGAGGAAGGCCTCGCTCCCCTGGCCCGCAGCGCCTGCGCAACCGCACGCCTCGTCGCGGCCCTCCCCTGCCGCAAGCGCCAGGCCCAGCGTGTCGGCAAACGTGAGGTACTCCTTGGAGGTCGTCTCGCGGCGGCCCAGCTCGAGCGACTCGGGCGTCGTCTGCAGCAGGCGCACCTCAGCGAAACCCTGCCCGCGCAGCCACCCGGCCACGAGTTTGCCGTAAGGCCCCACGGCGGGCATCGCGCAAGGCACGCCCGGCACGGCCGCCACATGCTCGGTGTCCACGAACTCCACCGACGTGGGGATGAGGCGCTCCTCGGGCGCGGTGTAGCTCTCGATGGCGTTCAGGAACGCCTCGATGCGCGTGACGATGCCCACGGGCGAATAGTGCTCGTCCATCTCCACCTGCAGGTAGGGCTTGTCGCCCATCTCCTTGCGGAACAGGTGGCTCACCATGGCGTCGGGCCCGCAGCCGTGGTTGGTGAGGTACACGGCGAACAGGCGCGGGTCGCGGCGCACAAGCTTGGCACCGGAGATGACGTGCTGGGCAAACGGCCAGTACAGCCCCGGGTAGTCCATGGAGATGTCGAGCGAGTGGGCGTGCAGGTGGCTCACCGTGAGCACCTTGTAGCCGCGCTCGATGAGGGCGCGGGCGATGCCGGAGTTCAGAATCGGGTCCTCGAAATTGTAGTTGCGCGTGACGAGCACGATGGCGCGCTCGCCCGGCTTGAGCGAGCGAAGCAGCTCGTCACCGTAATCCTCGAGCACCTTCGTGAACTTCATCACGGCAAAGCCGCCCTTGAGCATGGCGCGGGCCGCCTGTTGGCGCGTGAAGCCCAGGTACTCGCCGATCTCCAGCAGCGAGTCGGCGATGGCGTTCTGGCCGTAGTCCATCTCGAACTGGGGGCTGATGAGCTCGATGCCGTGCCCGGCGAAGTCGAGCTCCTGGGCGGCCAGCTCGGCGCCCACCTGCATGTAGGGGCAGGAGTAGTTGTGGTCCACGGTGGACTTGACGTGGCGCACCGTGTGGATGCGGGGCATGAAGATGTAGTCGACCCCGGCCTCCACCAGCTGCTTCATATGGCCGTGGAGCAGCTTGAAGGGGAAGCACGTCTCGCCCTGCGCCGCGCCCTGGCAGTCGCGCACCGTCTCCTCGTCGGACTCGCGGGAGAGCAGCACGTTGAAGCCGAGCGCCTTGAAGTAGGCCTGCGCCATGGGGAAGAGCTTGTGAAGCATGAGGGCGCGCGGAATGCCGACTGTCTTCTTCTCTGGGTCGAGCTCGCCCGTGTAGCCCTGCTCGTAGGCCTCCTTCGTGCGGGCGAAGTAGGCCAGGTTGCGCTCGACCTCCTCGGGGTTGACCTTTGCGCGCGCCTCATGGCCGCCGAGCAGGTCGAAGCCCTTGAAGGAGGTGTCGAACGCGGAGGCGCCGCGGCCCTGCGAGGCGGCAAGGAGCTCTTCGGCCGTAACGCCCGCCCCGTCGGCAGGCAGGCCGCACCCGGCGCGCCAGGCGTCGAGCGCCATGAGCGCCGCGCCGAAGGCGCCCGACACCGCGAAGTTGGGGTTCACGCTCACGCGCTCGCCGTAGAACTGCTTGAACGCGGCCACAAGCGCCGGGTTGTAGCACACGCCGCCCTGCAGCACGATGCGGGAGCCCACGGGCTTCGACCCCACCACCTTGTGCAGGTAGTTGCGCACGACCGACTGGCACAGGCCCGCCGCCACCTCGGCCTTGGTGGCGCCGGCGGACAGGGCCGCGTTGATGGCCGTCTCCACGAACACCGTGCAGCGCTCGCCCAAATCGACCGGGGATGCGGCCGAGAAGGCGAGCGCACCGTACTCGGGCAGCGGGATGCCCAGCCGGGCCGCCTGTTCCTCGATGAACGAGCCCGTGCCGGCCGCGCAGACCTTGTTCATCTGGAAGTCGGTCACGCGCCCGCCGCGCAGCGAGACGTACTTGGAATCCTGGCCGCCGATCTCGAACACCGTGTCCACGTCGGGCACCACCGACGAGGCACCCCGGGCCTGGCAGGTGATCTCGTCGCGCACGACGTCGGCGCCCACGTGCTCGCCGATCATCGTGCGGCCCGAACCCGTGGTGGAGGCGGCGATCACGCGCACGAGGCCGCCCAGGCGGGCCTCCAAAGACGCGAGGCCCTCCCCCACGGCGGCCTTGGGGTTGCCGCGCGTGCGCAGGTACTGGGCGTCGAGCAGGTGGCCCTCAAGGTCTACGAGCACGAGGTTGGTGCTGGTGGAGCCCACGTCAACGCCGAGCGCGCACGGCACAAGGCCGGCGGAGTCGCACTTCCACTCGCTGCGGAGCAGCGCCTCGAAGCCCAGGCCGCGGTCGAGCTCCTGGGGCGGCAGCGGCTCCAGGCGGGCCAGGCGCGAGGCGGCGACGGTGAGCCCCGAGGCGTCGTCCGCGGCCTCGCCGAGCAGGAGGCCGGCGAGCTTCGTTAGCGTAACGCGATCAGACACCGTCTCAGGATGCCCCTCCCCTGCCTCAAGGGCCTCCAGCGCGCAGCCCACGGCGGGCAGGTACACGAAGTCAGGCTGCACGAGCAGCTCGCCCTCGCCCAGCCCGAACACCTCGCGCACCGCGCGCACGACGCCCTCGTTCATGAGCACGCCGCCGGCAAGCGCGACCGGCGCCTGCACCGGCAGCGAGCGCACGATGGTGGCCTTGTACGCCTTCACCATGGCATGGCAGAGTCCCTGAAGGATGTCCTCCACCGAGACGCCCTCCTGCTGGCGGTGGATGATGTCGGTCTTGGCGAAGACGGCGCAGCGGCCCGACAGGCGCGGTACCGACTGCGCGCCGGCCACGATGCGCGAGTAGTCCTCGAGCGGAAGGCCCAGGCGCATCATCTGGTCCTCGAAGAACGAGCCCGTGCCGGCCGCACAGCTCTCGTTCATCGCAAAGCTCGGCATGCGGGCGCCGAGGTCGGTGAGGTAGCGTGCGCCCTGCGCGCCGATCTCGATGACCGACGCCGAGACGTCGAACCCGCGCAGCTCGG
>CAKUKJ010000121.1 GCA_934662525.1 uncultured Coriobacteriales bacterium
TGAGCGTGTGCCTCCATCTCGGCGAGATTGTCACAGAGGCGACGCGCTGCTTGGCAAGCCTCGCCGACCAAATGCGCGAGGCGGCCAAGGCCGCGTAAGGCTGACCCGGCTTCTACGGATTGCAGTTCTTGCAGGGGACGTAACCCTGGGCGATGAGCTCGTCGCGGGTCTGGTCGGTGTCCATGCGGTTCTTGTCTTTGATCTTTTGCACGGACGGGCAGCTGGGATAATGGAACTTGCCCGTGTTCGTGTTGACCACGTAGGTCGCAGTTGCGGGCGCGTCGCTCGAGCTGGCGGTGGCCTGGCTGTCTGTTGTTGTGGCGGGATCGGGAACGGGGGCCGTAGCGTCGGTCGCTGCGGTTCCAGCGTCCCCGTCGCCCGCCGCAACCGTCCCGTCGGCCCAGTTGTCGCCGGTTGCGTAGTCGATGACAACGCCGGGCTGGGTGTTGCGCAGGTAGACGTTGAGCGACACGCCTTGTCCGCCGTCCTCCATGGACAAGGCCTCGATTTGCACGCCGCGCGCCACCAGCTCGTCGTTTTCGAAGACCGGGGTCACGCGGTAGAGCACGTGGTTGCCGGTCTGTTCGATATAGTCGAGCACCATCGCCTCGATGGGTTCCATGACGTCGGCGTTGAAGTGGCGCGTGCCGGTAATGAGGTTCTGCTCGTTGGCGTTTTGGCCCGATAGGCAGTGGGCGATCAGATGGCTGCGGTTGTAGAGGGAACCCCCGTCGACGAAGTCGTATTCGTTTTGAACCCAGCCGCTCGGGTGCACCTCGCTGATGTCGTCGCGTGCGTCGGTCGGCAGCGTCTCGGGGCCCAGGCATGCGTATGCGGTGCCGCAACGGCCCAGAGAGTCTAGCTGGGAAAACGATTGGAAGGCCTCGGTTGTGGCGTCGTCGGCGGTAAACGAGGGCGTGTCGCCGTCTATCTCGACGTAGTCGCCTGAGTCGGCTGCGGGGTTGGCGGCGACGTAGGCGTCAAGCGCGGCGAGGAAGTCTGCCCCTGAGACCGTCGACGCCGACGGTAGCGCCTGCGTGCCCGCGCCGCCGGCTTGCGCGGCTGCCTCGGCAGCGCTCCCATCGTCCGCAAACGCCCTGGCAGGCAAGACAGGCAATGCAAGCACGAGCGTGAAGAGGATTGCCGCGAACAGCGCGGCGGCAAAGGTCTTCGCGGTGCCCGCCACTGAGCTGTCACCCCTTGCCTGTAGATGCGATTTGCCTTTGAGGTTTTCCATAAGCATGCGCGATGTCCTTGCCTTGCGGTGTTGTTCGGCAACTACCTTAGCACGGACAACCCCATGGCCGCTCGTTTTTTGCGAAGTCTTCTTTTGCGTGGCCCGCGCCTGTATTGACTGGACGTATACGGGCGGTGGTGCTAAACCCCCAGCATCGCTTGCAGTTCGTCGCGGGTGTGTACGCCGAGCTTGGTATAGAGCCTGCGGGAATGGCCGCGCACGGTGTTTTCGGAGATGAAAAGCGTTTCGGCTATGTAGTTCTTGCTGCGGCCCTTTGCCAGCAGTTTGAGCACGTCCACCTCGCGGTCTGTAAGGCCATATTGCGTCGCCAACTGCTCGCAGCGCTCGTCTATGCTCGCGAATTCCTCAGGGTCGACCTTCGTACGTAGGTCTGCAAAGACGCGCTGCACGTCGGGGTCGCGCGTTTCCAGGCAGAATGCCATGACGACGCCCGTCGCCCAAAGCAGCTCCACGCCCAGCTCGGGGGTCATCGCGCCCATCCCGCTCAGCCGCACGAGAAACAGGCCGATATAGTTTGCGCCCACGTAAAGGCTCCATCCCAGGCCAAATACCAGGTAGGGATGGCAGTCGCTGTGATGGGCAACGTCTGCGAGCACGAGCCACAGCAGCATGACGATGAGGCTGGTGGCCACCCCGTCGCATAGGCGTGACAGAAGCGACGCTCCCATGAGGCAATCGGCGGCGATGGCGCTTGCCAGGAAAAGGAACACGAAACGCCAGAGCTGCGGGAAGTCAAGGGCGCGGTTTGCCGCGAACACCCAGGCCAAGGCAGCCAGGGCGAACGTGATTTCGACGAAGTGGCCAAGCAGCCGCCCCGCTATCACGTACCCCTCGGCGGAGGCGGTGAGCGAGGTTATCTGACGTGCCAGGCAAAACGCGAACACGCACAGAGCCACGCGCCATAGGGACGCCAGCGCCCCCTTGCCGCTGTACAGAATCTCGCCACGGCGTTCCTCTGATTGAGGCCGATGCAGCGCCCCGCACATGCGCAGGGAAACAAGCGAGACGACGGGCAATGCGCAGGCAACGAGGAACCCACACCAGGCGGGCGCGGCGTCAAGGCCGATTTTGATGGTCGAGCCTATTACGTATGAGCCGAAGAGGCACGCCACTGCGTCTCGGATGCCCATGTCGGCATATAGTGCCGACCAGCGCAGGTAGCCCCAGCCCATGCAGATGCCTGCAAGGGCGATGTTTATGACCGACCACCATGTATTTGCGATGTTCGGGGTATCGAGCGCAAAGACGGCGGTCATTCCCGTGGGTGCGGACGCGACAACGCCCAAGGCAAGCACCGAAGCCGTGCATACGCACATAAGCGCGGTCATGGGGACGTCGAGGCGACCGATCTTTGCAAGCTCGGCGTCACCTCTCCGTTTATGGAACACCCATGCCACCGCAAGCAGAACGAAAGTCATGGCGCCATAGATCCCCGCCCACGCGGGCGTGGCGTTGGAAGACCTCAACGTTGTGGTGTTGAACCAGTAGATCCACACGTGCATGGTTCAAAGGCTGAAGAGGGGCCAAGACGTGCGGATGGGCAGCACGAAGACACTGGGATTGGCAAGATGAGAGCACAAGGAGGTGCCGCGCACCTTGCTGCTGATGTCTTGCGCGGTGTTTGCGTTGCTCACGGCTCGTGCTCCTCGATGCTTCGGCCTTGCACTCGTGTGCTACGGTCCATGCTTTGCCCTATGGTCAGGCTGGGCGGAAGTGTACCCAACTATCATGGTTACTGGTGCGCTAGCTCCTTTCAGTATCCATTACTTCCTGAAATCAGATAGGCACGAATCGTGTCTATCTTTCAAACGTGCTGGTAGGTTGCGGTATTTGCAATCAGCACGCAACGGGCCTGCCGTATGGGGCGCATGTTGGCCATGATAGGGGCCGTTCGACCGGAAACCGGTGCCCGGCATTCCGGAGAAGACAAGCGTCGGGGGTCGCCGTTCGCGTCGGCTCTCCAAGACAGGTAAAGGGGATTCATATGAGCACGAACACCATCGCATCGCGCCGTCAGTTCCTCACGGGTGCCGCAGCTGTCGGTGCTGTTGCAGCCGGTATGGGCGCAGCGGCCGCCTTGGCCGACGAGGCCGGTACTGCCGGGACCGACCCCAACGGCCTGCCTGAGTCCTGGGACGTTGAGACCGACGTCGTCGTCATGGGCTATGGGTATGCGGGCCAGGCCTCGGCCATCTCGGCGGCTGTCGAGGGGTCGAAGGTTCAGGTTTTCGAGAAGGCTCCCGAGGAGTATGCTGGTGGCAACAGCTCGGTGTGCTGCGGCTACTTCAACATCGTGACGGGAGAGGGCGCGTTCGACTATTGGAAGGCCCTGGCCGACGGCGGCGCGTCCGACGAGGAGTGTCAGGCCGTGGCCGAGGCCACCGAGCTTATGCCCGAGTGGTTCAACGAGAACATCATCTCGGCCGACATCACCGAGAACGACGCCGACCGCACCTCCAAGACGTTCAACGGTGTGGAGTACCCCAATTCCAACAAGTACTCCATGATGATCAACTTCGACGAGGCGTTCGACGGTCAAGGTGGCGGCCAGCGCACCTGGAACAACATCGACGCCGTCATCAAGGATCGCTACGCCGACTCCATCACACTCAACTACGACTCCGAGGTAACGCGCCTCATTCAGGACCCTGCCACCAAGGAGGTCTTCGGCGTGCGCGTCCAGCAGGGGGACAAGGAGATCTGCGTCAAGGCGGCCAAGGGCGTCATCATGGCTTGCGGCGGCTTCGAGGCCAACTACGAGATGGTCAAGGACTTCGTGATGCCTGGCTTCGACCAGTTCCACATCGGCAGCCCCTATAACACGGGCGACGGCATTCGCATCCTCATGGAGGCCGGTGTGAAGCTGCGCCACATGGCTGCCACCGAGTACGGCGCTATCTGCCACTACGACCTGTCGCAGGAGAACCATCAGGCCGTGTGCACCTACAACTCAGGCGATATGACCCACACGGTTCTTGTCAACAAGCACGGCAAGCGTTTTATTGCCGAGAACAGCGGCATGGGTTGGCCCGCTCACGACAAGCGCTACCCCTACCCCTGCTTCAACCAGGCGAAGCCCGACCTTGAGAAGGCGAACTACCCCTTCTGGATGGTCTTCGACGAGACGCGCCGCACTGCGGGCACCATCTTCGGCTGGTCCAACACGGCAGCCAACGAGGGTTGGATGTCTGTCCACGGCCCCGTGCAGTGGAGCGATGACTGCGCGCCCGAAATTGAGGGCGGCTACGTGCTCAAGGCCGACTCCATCGAGGAGCTCGGCAGCCTCATGGGCTACGAGGGAGACGACCTG
This sequence comes from uncultured Coriobacteriales bacterium, assembly GCA_934662525.1. Lineage (GTDB taxonomy): Bacteria > Actinomycetota > Coriobacteriia > Coriobacteriales > UMGS124 > UMGS124. Next base: position 4,569 of record CAKUKJ010000121.1, read on the forward strand.
ACCGCCTTCGTTGACGAGATCGACGCCTTCAACGAGAACGGCGCCAACGGTGAGGATCCTGAGTTCGGCCGCAGCCTTTCTGAGAGCGACCAGAAGAACGGCGTCACCCTCGGCGTCACCGATGGCCCCTTCTACGCCATCAAGTGCGGCCTGTGCTATCTCAACACGAACGGCGGCGGTGCTCGTACCACCGACTACCAGCTCGTGGATTGGAACGACCAGCCCGTGGCGCGCCTCTACGGCGCCGGCGAGTTCGGCTCGATCTTCTACCACTATTATTCGGGCGGCGGCAACATCTGCGAGTGCTTCACGAGCGGCATGAAGTGCGGCCAGAACGTGAGCGCCCTGGAGTCCTGGGCGTAAGCGCTGGTGACCTGATTCGCCGAACTTGGGCAAGATGCCTGCTTGGATGCGTCCAAGCAGGATAGGCCCCTATCCTGCCAACTGCGGGATGGGGGCCTTGTGCGTTGGGCAAACTGAGCGATTGCCTCTAATCCAGCAGCCATTGCCAGGTCGGCACGATGTGCACGGTGCCGGAGGGAACCGCGACGGTCTCCTCGCTGTCCATCGTAACGATGGTTGACTCGGCGATTCTGTATTCTGCCATGCCGACCTTAAGGGCTGAGAGTTCTCATGTGCGGGTTTTCGGGTCGTCGAGGCTCACGCTGAACTGGATGAGCTGGTAGACGTCGCCGAGCAGTGCATCGCCTGTGACGAAGTCGATCTCGTGGGACTCGGTATCGTGCTCAAATGTCAGCCTTGCAAGGCGGCCCGCTCGCACCGATGGCGTTGTCCTGCGGAGCTTGTTGAAGACGGTCGTTTCCAAGCGCTGGCCTGTTTCCTGGGCGGATGCCCGGGTGAACGTGCAGAACATGCCCGGGTCGATTGCGTATACCTTTGAGCTCGAGCGTGCGTTGTCGGCAAGCGAACGTGACAGATCGGGCAGAGAAAACAGCAGGTAAGTCTATAAATCTTGCAGTTCTATCTTGCAAGATTTCAAGAATCTTGCAAAGTCACTTGGCAAGATTCATGCCCCACATGTCGCTGGCTGGCACCGGGCAACTGCCTTGCCTAGAAGTGGTACCCGAACGTGTCGGCCAGGAGCACGTCGAACTCGAAGCCGTTGTCGATGAAGTACTGGATGATGCGGGGGAGTGCCTCTACCGTGGTGTCCTTGGCCTCGGAGTCGTGCATGAGCACGCAGCACGAGTGGCACCCGTCTGCCTCTCCGGTGACGTATCCCACGAGCTCGTCAGCTGTGTGGTCGGCCCCGTCGCCGCAGGAGACGTTCCAGTCGAAGTAGTGGTAGCTGCCGCGCATCTGCTCGATGATGGTGCCGCGCACGGCCGCGTTGAAGTCGTTGACGCTGCCGCCGGGGAAGCGCACGAGCGTGGGCGAGTGACCGATTTGCTCTGCGATGGCGTCGCCGCATTGGTGCAGGTCGGCCCAGTAGGCATCGGCGCTTGCATAAATCTGCTCGTAGTCGTGCGTGTAGGTGTGGATAGCCACCTGGTTGCCCTGCTCCCAGATGCCCGGCAGCTCGTCGAGGTGCCCGCAGTTGCCCTTGACGAACCACGTGGCCCGCACGCCGTAGGCGTTGAGGATGCCCAGGATGCGCTGGGTGTTCGTGCTCGGGCCGTCGTCGAACGTGAGGAAGCACACATGCCTTCCGGGGAATTCCTCATTGGTGCTGTCGCTGGTGGCTCGCCGCTCGTCGACGCTGCGCACCGTGCAGGTGGCGCCGCTTGCGCTCGTGTAGACGGCCTCGCCGGTTTCGGGAACTTGGAGGGTGGAGTCCTGTGCGACGGCGGTGGGGTCTGCAGAGGCGGACTCGCCCGTGCCTGTAGCGCTTGCGTTTGCGGTGGAATCAGGCGAGGCCGTGGCACCCGCGTCCATCACGGTCGCCACGTCTTGCGAATCAGCGTCGGCAACGAGGTCACCGTTCCCGCCTTGCGCCTGTTCTCCGCAGCCTGCCAGCAACGCGGCAACCCCGGTGAGGGCAAGGGTCCCGAGGGCACAGCATGCCTGACGTCGGGTGAGGAGCGTCCGGGTATTTGTTTCGCCCGGTTGCGTCCCTTGATGCTCTCGAACGCCGTCGGTGTTGACGTCGGCCTGGAACGCGGGGAATGCCGACGGGAACTTGCATCCGGTGCCTGTGTCGACGTCTGCGGCTGCATGAGTCGCATGGGCATTCCTGGTCTGAGCCCCCGTGCAGGGGAGAGCACCCTCTTTGAACTGCTCGTTTCTTGCCATGCCCATTTTCGCACCACCCGCATTCGCTTCCGCTACATCCACATCGCAAGCCCCGTGAGCACGCCGAGCGCAAAGCCGCACACGACGTCGCGAGGGTAGTGAACCC
>CAKUKJ010000122.1 GCA_934662525.1 uncultured Coriobacteriales bacterium
ATCTCATCCGTTATCTCTGAAAAGCCCGCCACACGAAGAATGTGAGCAACAGCATTCTCCTGGGCCAAGCCTTCATTGCTCAAGTCAATAAATTCGTTCAGAAAAGAATTGAACTCAGAGGCGGTAAGGAACCTCTCAAGCATCCAGACCATCTTCGCATAGTTGATGGACTTACGACCTCCCACGCGAGCGCAGTAGAGCCGTTCATCATGGGCGCAGATATTGCGGAACTTCACGAGAGTCTCCAAGCACGTCTGTGCCTTTTCGGGTTTGAAAAACCCGAGAGCCTTATCCCCCAACCTCCCCGTCGACTTTGAAACGACTTTGCAGAATTCATTGCGTTCGGCCGGCTTCATCAAATTGAAAAAGTGCTCTAGATTCCCAAAAGTCAAATCATTTGACAAAACCCACAGGGGAACAACACCGTACGCTTGACGAGAATGAACCACGAATTCTGCTCGGCTGTTCTTGACACGCTCAGTCAAAACGCTTGTCAAACCTGCTATTTCGTCCGCATATCGATTAGCTCGTTTCCCATACTTTTCATACTCGCTTTTCGAACAAAAGTTCTGTTGCAAAAGGTATGCGTCAGGCTCGCGATGCGCTTCTGAAAAACAATAAGCAATGGCCGTTCTTACTGTTGCTTCGGCCCTGATAAGATAACGGAACGTCAGCTCCCTTAGCTTGCGATCAAACACAAACAGGCTATAAATCGATGCAAAAGATGTACCAGGGATAAACCTGTCATCACCAGCCGCTCGCGTTGCATCTGAATCAATAAATGGAGTCTTGTAACCGTTCACAATGGAATAATAGCCCTCACGGAGAAGGAGTTGCGGCGTTAAAGCATCAGTCGCTGCACCGCGCAACTCGAGGAGCTTTACTTGTTGCTCGACAGTCAAAAACTCTTTGGCCATCTAATCCTCCTGCGAACAAGAAAGGGCGACCTCAAATAATGAGAATCGCCCTTGCGTGGATGCAGGCCCCGTAAGGTATCCGCATCAATACCGCTTAGGGATTGAATAATAGACACCTTGATGTTTCATGTCAATAATTGCAAGCGTATCCCCCCAGGCATGTCATAAATAAATCTTGCAGCAAGCCTACAGAACAGTCGTCTCATCTTCGAGTCTAGAACTTTTTTTCGTTTGCATGCTCATCCACCAGGCCGCTCATCTCCGACTCTCCTTCTTTGATTTCTCTGAAGTATGAGAGTCCTTCGCGCATCCCTAGCCTAGACTGCCGCGTCAGGTTGCATCAGGCCCCATCTAGCCCCTCGCTCATCCAGGCGCCCACGTTGTGTGTGAGGCAGTCGAAGGCGATGCCGAGGAGGAGCACGTCTGCGCCCGAGGACCGGTAGGGCTCGGCGTAGCCACGCTCGCGAATCTGAGCCAGGGCCGCCCGGGCGGCGGCCTCTCCGGCGGCGTCGCCCGAGGCGACTTTCAGCTCGATGACGAACACGTGCCCCGGTGCCTTGGCCACCATGTCGATGCGGCCCCGCGATGTCCTCACCTCGGCGTCCAGGTATATCCCTATGAAGCGCAGTATCGCCACGGCCACGCACTGGTAGGCCTGCTCGGAGAGCCGGTCGGCCAGGTCATAGCCGATGGAGGAAAAGGAAGACTCCAACGCCTCCATGAACCCCTCGGCGTCGCCCGCGTCAACAGCGTCGAGACACGCAGCCGCCCAGCCACTCGTCCTGGAGACGTCGGTGCCGGGCGCATGTAAGCATTTGCGAGCCAGCGATTGAATCCGTCCGACACCTCCCGGTTGGGAAAGCCGAGCCTGTACAGCGTCACCAGCCCCTGTCCACGCACGCCGGTGATGGTGAGATAGCCGGTTTGGAGAAGAACAGCCGGCATCGAGGGGCTCGCGGGCTCGAACGTGCCCAAATCGGTCACACTCACCTGGAGGTTGTCCATGTCCATAGGGGCCTTTTTTGCATAAGACATGAGCCAACCGGGAGTGCCGGTCTCAAACCAGAAGGAGTTCAAGTCCATAGAATCAAGGCAGCGGCCCAGCGACACGGGGTTGAACACGCGCGTCATCGAGCGGTCAAAGCAATAGCCGTCGTATGCGTCAACAAGCTGGTCGAAAGCCTCGTTCGGGGTGACTCCAAGCACATCGGCAAACTTCGCCAGGCGCATAGGGAAATTCGCCTTGACCTCCTCGTGCGTGTAGCCCAAAAGAGCAGAAAACCGCGTGTCCATCGTAATGTCGGTAAGGTTGTTGAGATCCGAGAAGATGGAGACCTTCGAGAACTTGGGGACGCCCGTCATGAGGCAGAAGCGCTGCTTTGACTCGGTGGCCTTGACCACGCCGTAGAAGGACTTCAGGAAGGCCTGGAAGGGAAGCACCTCCGGGCAGCCCACCCAGCGGGTGAGTGGCTTGTCATACTCATCGATAAGGAGAACAAGCTGGCCATCAGGGCCGGTTGCCGCGACGTCCTCGACGAGAGAGCGGAAGCAGACCGCAATGTCACTCTCATTGCGAAGGGGCGTCTGCAGCCGACCGGCCTCCGAGCGAAGCGTCGCGAGGACGCGGCCCTCCACCTCCGCCACCGTTTCCCCCGAGCACAGGCTCATGTCCAGGTGGAGCACCGGGTAGCTGGCTTCCCAGTCCCAGGGCAGCGAGTCGATGGCGAGCCCCTCGAACAGGTCGCGCCTGCCCTCGAAGAGCTTCTGGATGGTGGAGACGAGCAGCGACTTGCCGAAACGGCGGGGCCGGGAGAGAAAGAACTGCTTGCCCATGGAGCAGTCCACCAGCAGGTAAAGCAGCCCCGTCTTGTCGACATAGGTGTAGCCCGTCTTACGCACGACCTCGAAGTCGTACGTGTCCGTCGCAATTCGTTCAAGCCCCATGGCATCCTCCCAAACAGCAAATATGTCCGTGCATAAGATACCATGGGGGCATCCCAAGCTAGATAAGGCGATGAACCTGCATACGCAGCAGGCCGCCCCAATCTCACCGCTTCGCTAATCGACGACATCCTCATGCGGTATAATCCCACCCCAGCCAACGGGTCCTACGCGTGTCGGACGGCACCTCCGAGATGTTGGGAGGCAATGCCTATGAATCTGATCTTGTTCGCCGCGCAACTACTGGCGGCGCTGCTCGACGCGGCAACAGCCGTTTTCGAGCTGGTCCTGTTATCCAAGAGGAGCAAGGCGCTCAAGGACAACGGAAACGACGACGGGGAGGTGAGTAGAGACACACGGGAGGCGCAGTAAAAAAGGCCATTAGTTCGCAGCTAATGGCCTAGTCGTAAGAAACGGCACCGCCCGCGGAACAGACGCGGAACGACTCGTTGGCCTATAGTATAACCGATATGAAGATGAGATGCCGCTCACATTCCCTAATATCAGCAGCTGCGCACATCATCCAGCGCATTCCCCAAGGCAGTCCCATCTTGGCGCTTCCAGTCCAGCTTGCCAGTCGACTGCCTGCCCAAGATTACCGAAGAGGCAGCCGAAGGAGATGAGAACTCATAGTCAGTCGTGAAGACGCCGCCATCAATCACCTTGTCGAACTCCAATTTTTCACGGAGGAGCAGGTAGCCTCTACCGACTTTCTTGAACGACTCGGTCACGTCGCTCGAAACATGAGAACCTTTAAGAACAGTAAAACCTCCAGCGCTAACAAACCCTCTGGCATTTGCCCCCCGAGCACCACCGCATACCAAATAAGAAGACTCAGTATCAGGCTTCTGGGTTGGGATGAGCACATCATAGCCCAGAGCACTCATAAGTAGGACGATATTATCGATGAACTCCTCCATCGCCGATGTCTGAGCCTCATTGAGACCGACGTTTTGCGAAATCGACTTGGTGAGCAGTTTTGCTTTATTACAATTGACTACAAGTTTGCATAGACGATTTTCCAGATAGCGAACATGGGCCTTGTTCAGGCCCTTTCCAGTGAAAGCCACCGCGGTCGTCCAGTAGAATTTCTCCTGATCCTTGTCGTAGTCACGAATATGCTGCCGAAGCCTATCAAGAACATTCTCAGTTTCGCCAACATAGACGGCATCCGCGCCTTCGCTCTCGCAAAATAGGAAATACACACCTGAAGAATTAAGATCGCGTCTCGGATATTCGTTTATCAGGGCGCGGGGATTTTTAATGGCCTTTCCGCTCCAATTTAAACGTTCGGCAGTCACTACACCTGCAAGTTAGCCATCTGCAAGAAACAGCTCTATCGTCTTGCCATGCTGCGACATAAAATCAACTCCCTTGGAAGCCGCTATTTATCGCAAGCCCACTCCGACCCGGTGCAACTTCACAATATAAGGTGCCTAATCCCTACCGAACAAGTCCCTTGTGTACACCTTATCGGCCACGTCCTCCAGCTCGGGGCTCCAGCGGTTGGCCACGATGACGTCGCAGCGGGACTTGAAGGAGGCCAGGTCGTGCGTCACCTCGGAGCCAAAGAAGTCGGGCGCGTCCAGCGTGGGCTCGTATACCACCACGGGCACGCCCTTGGCCTTAACGCGCTTCATGACGCCCTGCACGGAGGAGGCGCGGAAGTTGTCCGAGCCGGTCTTCATGGTGAGGCGGTAGACGCCCACCACGGGGGCAGGAACACCGGAGTACACCAGCTCGGCCACCCTCTTGAGCACCTCCTCGGCCACGAAGTCCTTGCGCGTGCGGTTGGCGTCGACGATGGCGCCTATGAGGTCCTGAGGGACGTCGCGGTAGTTGGCCAGCAGCTGTTTGGTGTCCTTGGGCAGGCAGTAGCCGCCGTAGCCGAAGGAGGGGTTGTTGTAGTGCGAGCCTATGCGCGGCTCCAGGCACACGCCCTCGATGATGCGGCGGGCGTCGAGACCCCGCGAGCACGCGTAGGTGTCCAGCTCGTTGAAGTAGGCCACGCGCAGGGCCAGGTAGGTGTTGGAGAAGAGCTTGACCGCCTCGGCCTCGGTGGACTCCATCACGAGCTCGGGGATGCCGGCCGAGCCGTCAGGGTTGCGCCGCGCGCGCTCGGCCGGGTCGGCCCCCTGCTCGAGGAGATGAGCAAACTCGAGCGCCTCGGCCTGCAGGAACTCCTGCTCCCCAGCCTCCCTCGGCACGCCCACGATGATACGAGAGGGATGCAGGTTGTCGTAGAGGGCGTGCCCCTCGCGCAGGAACTCCGGCGAGAAGAGGAAGCGGCCCTGCGGGTACCTCGCGCACAGCGAGTCGGTGTAGCCCACGGGCACCGTGGACTTCACCACCATGACGGCGGAGGGGTTTGCCTTGAGAACGAGCTCCACCACCTGCTCGACGTAGCGGGTGTCGAAGAAGTTCCTCTCGGGGTCGTAGTTGGTGGGGGTGGCGACCACCACGAGCTCGGCTCTCTTATATGCCGCCTCGCCGTCCATGGTGGCGGTCAGGGACAACGGCCTCTCCCCCGACTTCGCGCCGGCGAGGAACCGCTCTATCTCCTCGTCGCGGATGGGGCTCTCCCAGCGCCGGAGCATGGCGACCTTCTCGGGAACCACGTCCACGGCCTCGACCTCGTTGTGCTGCGCCAGAAGGCATGCGAGGGACAGGCCGACATAGCCGGTGCCGGCGATTGCGATGTTCATATTTGGTTCTCCTCTTTAGAACGGTTTGATCTGAAATCCAGAATCAGATTATTGTCCGATGTTTCAAAATCTGGCGTTTGACTGCGTATGAAAACTCGTATCCTGATTTCGCAGTGTCACATTAATAAGGCGGAGGCTAAATCCCTGTCTGTATCCGTTGCCCAAAATATCGAAATAATCGACTGCAACTTGATAATCCCCAGCAATAAGAGGATCGAACCGATTCTCGACATATACACCCAGATATCGCTGGGATCCAACAGGCATCTGCGTCACAGGCACAGTAGCCAGTCAATTCCTGCCTCCTACCCTTTAGCGCCCCAGTACCATCCCGCACAAGCGGGGGCAAACCATCCGCACAGCAAATTGATAATTTGCATAGCCTTACAGAATCTTATCGTCGAGATAGTCACCCATCTCTTCCTCCCAGTCGCGAGGCAAAAAGCCGGCGGCCTCGAGCTTGGAGAGCCTGAGGGCAGAATGAACCGGTCTGGGCGCAACGGGAGACTTGGCGCCCGCGTAGTACTCGGCGGTCGCGACGGGCCTCACGGCGCCGGCGTTGCCGTTGCGCAGCCCGAACACCTTCGCGGCGATTTCGGCCCAGGAGGCCACCTTGCCCGAGCCGGTGAGGTTGTATGTGCCGCAGGGGCACGGCTCGCTGGGCTCGCGGTCGCCCTCGCGGTAGCCGAGCAGCCAGAATACCCCCTCGGCCATGTCGCGGGCGAAGGTGAGGCGGCCGAACTGGTCATTTACAACGGCCACCTGATTAAGGGCGTCCTCCGGGTCGGCACAGCGATCCGAGAGCGCCGCCATGGTCCTGACGAAGTTCCTCCCCTCGCCCACGACCCAGCTGGAGCGCACGACGTAGTGGCGGGGGCAGTTAGCGACCGCCAGGTCACCGGCGGCCTTCGTCTGGCCGTAAACCCCCAGCGGGCTGAGGGGCTCGTCCTCGGTATGCTCCTCGACGGTGCCGTCGAACACGTAGTCGGAGCTGACGTGCACCAGGGTGATGCCGCGCCCGGCGCAGACTTTCGCCAGAAGCGCCGGGCCCTGTGCGTTGGCGGCCCAGGCGGCCCTGCGGCCCTCCGGGGTCTCGGCGGCGTCCACGGCGGTGTAGGCCCCGCAGTTGATCACGGCGCCGTAGAGGGTCCAGTCGATCTTTTGGTACTCGGCCTCGTCGGAGAAGTCGAACTCGGCGCGGTCGGTGAAGTCGAAGCAGTCGGAGAGGCCGCGCTCCTCGGCCAGCTTCCTGACGGCGCGGCCAAGCTGGCCGTTGGCGCCGGTCACCAGCGTGCGCCTGGGCGCCATGGGGATGGCGTCCTTGAGCATCGGGTGGTTCCTGTCG